>JANPOJ010000555.1:0-5347 GCA_031427935.1 Ilumatobacteraceae bacterium
GCCGGCTACCGCCTCGTACCCGATGGCCACTGACCCAATCCTTCGACGGGTCGGGCTTCGAATCCGGGTCGCCGCCGTCGCGTGCGCCACCGTCGGTGTCGCCCTCACCATCGGCGCCGTACTGCTCGTGGCCATGCTCCGTGGACGGCTCGACAATGCGGCGACCACGGCCGCGAGCCTGCGCGCTCGCGACATCGCGGCACTCGCTGAAGCCGGCGCACTCCCCCGCCAACTGGCGCTCCCGGGTGAGGAAACTGCGTTCGTGCAGGTCGTCGACCAGGCTGGCGCAGTCATCGCCTCGACAGAGAACGTCACCGGTGAACCTGCCATCTCCACCGCTCGCCCGGTCGGCACCAACGCGCTGAAGCTGACAATTCCGATCCCTCCACTCGATCAACGGTCCATGCGTGTCATCGTGATCGACGCCCACACCGACGCTGGCACATTCACGGTCTATGCAGGCGAGAACCTGGACAACGCCAACGACACCACAACTGCCATCGTCACCGTTCTCGCCATCGGGCTTCCCATGCTGCTGCTGCTCGTCGCCGCCGTTACGTGGTGGGCGGTCGGACGAACGCTTCGCCCCGTGCGCGACATCACCAGCACCATGGCCGACATCACCACCAGCGACCTCCATCGCCGCGTCGCGGTTCCTTCAGCACGCGACGAAATCGGTCAACTGGCGACAACGGTCAATGCAACCCTCGCCCGACTCGATGTCTCGGTCGAACAGCAACGACGCTTCGTCGCCGACGCCAGCCACGAACTACGCGGCCCACTCGCTGCGCTACGCGCCGACCTGGAAATCTCCATCACCCATCCCGAGCGCACCACGTGGCAAACCGTCGCCCGCGACACCCTCGGTGATGTCGAACGGCTTCAGCACCTCACCGACGACCTACTCGTTCTCGCCCGCATCGACAGCGAACTCCAGCGGCCACACGCCCCGATCGACCTTGCGCTCATCGTCGCCGATGCGCTACACGCGGTGCGGCGCCAGAACATCCAGGTAACCACTCATGGAACCGACACGCCCGCCATCATCGACGGCGACGAATTCCAGCTTCGCCGAATGGTCCGCAACCTGATCGAAAACGCCGAAGAACACGCCACCAGCCACGTCAACCTCACACTCCAAACAACACCAGGCATCGTCCGCCTCACCGTCGCCGACGACGGACCGGGCATCCCTCCCGCCGATCGACGGCACATCTTCGAGCGCTTCGTGCGACTCGACTCAGCGAGGACCCGAAACTTCGGTGGCACCGGTCTCGGACTCGCCATCGTCCACGACGTCGTCGTCAGCCACCACGGCTCCATCACCATCACCGACACCGACCCCCGCGGCTCCACCTTCACCGTCGACCTACCAATAGCACCGGCTTGACCGGCCGAGGGTGTGACAACGGCGTGACGACTTGCACAGAGTGAACCGCCCGTCACATCATCCCATCTCGAGCGCTTGCCCGGCGACGAGCTCTGCCACCGCGTCGACCAATCTGGGCAGCGCTGCCTCGACCACGGGCGACAAGCCATCACCGATCTCCAGCGACTGCACGCCGCAGCTCACGACCAACACGTCGGCGGCTCGGCCGTACAGTTCGTGTGCCAGCGCGACAAGGGTTCCCGGGGTGAGGTGATGCGATCCACGGGACCCGACGCCAACGGCAGGTTCGACGCGCTCGACGCTGAACTCGCCGGGCGGGAGCCGACTGCTCGCGTCGATGAGCACGTCCAAGCTTGCAGTACTGATGTCGAGCGCGAGTTCAGGCGTTAGTTGATGGCGCTGGAACACTTCGACGCCTTTGACTCGCGGGTCGTCGGCAAGTAGTTCGGCGGCGTGCCAGCCGAGACCGTCATCGCAACGTAAGGCGTTTCCATAGCCGACCACGACGACGTGGCCGGTCACCGCACGAGCTCGTCCAGCACCGCTCCGGACGAGGAGAGCAACTGGACGTGCAAGGCCATCTCACCGAGGGCATGCGTCGAGCACGACAGGCATGGGTCGTAGCAGCGAATGACCGCTTCGACACGATTCAACATCGGCTCGGTCAACTGTGCGCTCTTCACGTATCGCTTGGCGACCTGCAGCACGCTGCGGTTCATCGCCAGGTTGTTGTGACCGGTGGCGATCACCAGGTTGGCCCACTCCACAATCCCGTCGGAGTCGACGCGGTAGTGGTGCAGCAGCGTGCCGCGGGGCGCTTCTGAAACTCCGATCCCCTCGTTGCTGTTGATCCCGGCGAACGAGCGGACGCGAGGCAACAAGATGTCGGGCCCGCGCAGCAACTCTTCGATCCGCTCGGCCGCGTACAGGGTGTCGATCAGCCTGGCGTAGTGGTAGTGGAACGAGCTACTCGGAACGCGCCCCAGCCGCTGGCGGAACTCGGCGAGCTCGGCGTCGGCCCGCGGCGTTCCCATCTGGTCGGCGACGATCACACGCGCCAACGGCCCCACCCGATAGACGCCATCCGGATAGCCGAGGGCCTTCCAGTAGGTCGACTTCAGGTACGTCCACGGCTCGACGGCCTCACCGAGATAGTCGGTGTAGGTGGTCGGATCGATGCGGTCGGCGAGGAGGTTGCCGTCGGCATCCATGACACGCAACGAGCCCCCGTAGTGATCGACGTTGCCATCGTCGTCGATGAGCCCCATGTAGGCAGACCTGAAGTCGCCGAACGATGCTGCCTCGTCGGCCCACTGCAGGATCGACGACTTGTACCACGCCAGCGCCCGCTCGATCGCGGCGATCGCCTCGGGGATCGTCGACAGGATGCGGTCGCGCGTCTCCTCGATGAGCGGCGCATCGACACCACCCGGCACGATCCACGACGGATGGATCCGCTTGCCGCCGAGCCATTCGATGATCTGTTGACCGAACCGGCGGATCCCGACCCCGTCACGGGCCAGCTGCGGGTTGGACTGGGCAACGCCGATGATGTTGCGGTGGGCCGGATCTGCGTCGAAGCCGAACAGGAGGTCCGGCGACGACAGGTGGAAGAAGCTCAAGGCATTCGACTGCACGATCTGGGCCAGGTTCATCACCCGGCGCAGGTCGGCCCCCGTCGGTGGCGGCTCGACGGCGAGGATCTGATCGCAGGCCTTCGACGATGCGATCAGGTGGCTGACCGGGCAGATCCCGCAGATGCGCGCCATGATCGAGGGCATCTCGTGGACAGGACGGCCCTGAACGATCCGTTCGAAACCGCGGAACTGGGTGACGTGGAACTGCGCATCGGCCACGTCGCCCTGATCGTCGAGATGGATCGTGATCTTCGAATGACCTTCGATCCGGGTGACGGGGTCGATGACGATCGTCTTGGTCATGGGGTGTCCTCAGCGGCCGAATCGCGCGGCGTGCGTGTCGGGGGTACGACCCTCGAGCAGATCGATGAGGGACTGATAGATGAGATCGGCGGACGGTGGGCAACCGGGAAGATAGACATCGACCTTGACGACTCGATTCACTGGTCTGGCGGTTGGCAACAGGCGCGGCACGACCTGGTTCGGGATGCCTGGTTGCAGGGTCACGTTCTCGATGTACGCACGGTCGTAGAGCGCCTGTGGCCCGATCGGGTTGCGCATCGACGGCACGTTGGCGTTGACCGCGCAATCGCCGAACGAGATCAGTGTCTGCGTCTGCTCGCGCACGAGGAGGATCTTGTGCAGATCCTCCTCACTCGACACCGCGCCCTCCACGAGGCAGAAGTCGACGTGGAGCGGGTACTCCTTGACATCGATCAGTGGGCTGTAGACGATCTCGGCGCGCTCGGTGATGTCGAACAAGCGCTCGTCCATGTCGAGGAACGACATGTGGCAGCCGGAACAACCGTCGAGCCAGATCGTCGCGAGGGTGGGCTTGGTCACGGCTGCCCGATCCCCTCGCCGAAGCGCTTGACGAACGGCAAGAAGGGCCGCTGCGTCTTGCTGCCCTCGGCGATCGACCGGCCGTTTTCGAAGAGGGCGCCCGTCGGGCAGACCTGAACGCATTTGCCGCAACTGGTGCACGTCGTCGACTCGCCCCACGGCGTTCCCATGTCGGTCACCACCCGCTCGTCGATACCCGAGCCCATGACACCCCATGTGAAGGCACCCTCGATCTCGGCACAGACCCGAACGCAGCGCACGCACATGATGCAGCGGTTGTGGTCGATCGAGAACAGAGGATGACTGGCGTCGATGCCGACGGATGGATTGATCGCAGGCAAATCGAAGTGGTCGACCTGCAACTCCTCGGCGAGGTCCTGCAGCTCGCAGTGATTGTTGGCCACACAGACCGAGCAGATGTGGTTGCGCTCCAGGAACAACATCTCGGTGATCATCCGCCGGTACTCGATGAGTTGATCCGACGTGGTCGTCACGTCCATGCCCTCGGTGACCAGCGTTGTACACGCCGGGGTGAGCTTGTTCGAACCGGCGATCTCGACGATGCACAGCCGGCACGAACCCGTGTCCGACAGCCCGTCGAGGTGACACATCGTCGGAATGTCGATGTTGTTCTCCGAGGCCACATCGAGGATCGATTGGCCTTCGGCCGCGGCGACTTCCGCACCGTCGATCCGCAGGGTGTGAACCGCGGTCATGCAGGCACCTGTGCCGGCTCGATCGTGCACACACCCGCGGGACACACCCGATCCACGATGTGAGCGATGTACTCGTGCCGGAAGTAGCGCAGCGTGCTGAAGATCGGGTTCGGCGCGCCCTGGCCGAGACCGCACAGGCTCGTTCGCTGGACCATGTGGCTCAAACGCTCCATCTGATCGAGGTCGTCCATTGTTGCTTCTCCGTGCGTGATCTTGTCGAGGAGCATGAACAGCTGTGTCGTCCCGACCCGGCAGGGGACGCACTTGCCGCAGGACTCCTCACGACAGAAGTCCATGAAGTACCGCGCCACGTCGACCATGCACGAGGTGTCGTCCATCACGATCATCCCGCCAGACCCCATGAACGAGCCGACGCCGATCAGCGATTCGTAGTCGACGCCCATGTCGAGGAACTCCGCAGGGATGCAGCCGCCAGACGGACCGCCGGTTTGCACCGCCTTGAACGCACGACCGTCGACGATCCCACCACCGATGTCGAACACGATCTCGCGCAGGCTCGTGCCCATCGGAACCTCGATCAACCCCGTGTTGACCACACGCCCGGCGAGCGCGAAGACCTTCGTGCCGTTGCTCGTCGCCGTCCCGATGTCGGCGAACCACGCGCCGCCGTTGCGGATGATCGGCGCGACGTTGGCGAACGTCTCGACGTTGTTGATCAGCGTCGGCTGTGCCCACAGGCCAGAGACTGCGGGGTACGGCGGTCGTGTTCTCGGCGTGCCTCGGCCACCCTCGAGCGAAGC
>JANPOJ010000556.1:0-2038 GCA_031427935.1 Ilumatobacteraceae bacterium
CGCTCCTTCAGCATCGCCGACCTCACCGGGCCGGCCTGCACCTCTGCCGGGGAGGCGGTGATCGGCGCCAATGCGTCGAGTGTGCGAGCCAAGTCGGCCGGACGCACGAGGATGTCGATGTCACGCGAGCTGCGTTGGGCAACATCGCGGTACAACAGATGCGATGTTGCGAAGCCCTTCAATGCCCGCCACTCGACATCGGCCTCTGCCAGCAGGCGGTGCACCTCGAGCGCCGACGCCTCGATCGCCAGCGCCGGCAGCGCGACCTCCTCGTACGCGGCGTCGAGTGCCTGCCGCTGAACGCCGGTCAGCGCCGCCACCGTCGGCGCTGCATGCCACAACTGACCGACGAGGTTGTGCGCCTTGGCCCATGTCAGCAGCGCTGCCCACGACGCAGCATCCACGGTTGCAGGAGCAGGTGGATCGTCCAGTTCGAAGCGCAGCACGACGGACTGCAAATCGGCGGTCGGCACGCTCGGCAGGCTATCCCCGCCGCAGTCGGGGCAAGCCGAGATCGAAGCTGGCGTAGTGCTGGCGCACGTCGGGCGCGTCGTTGACGGGCTGCGAGTCGAGCTCGACCCAGGCGTGGGCCATCCAGGCGTCATCGACCGGAGACTTCGCACCCACCACCAACTCGGCGTCCATGCCGCGCCGCCGAAGCAAGTACCACAGCAACACCGACCGGCCGAGACACATCGCCCCGACCATCTTGCGACCCGCAACAAGCGACACCGCGTCGGCCATTTCGGAGGCGACGCGGGGGTCGGCGACCCCCAGAGGCCTGTCAGACCTCGCTGCCAGCGACGACGCAGTCCGTTTCAGTCCACGGGACTTAAGCATCACCTGGATCGGCGCGAGGAGCACGGTCGATATCACCACTATGCGCCATTGAGCGGGGCTCAATGCACGGATGCGTTGTAGCCGAGACCTCATCTCCGCCTCCGGGAGGGTTCGTTTGCTCTCTGTGCGTGGAGGACATCGGTCCGTGCTTCAGCCCTCCACAGACCATCGTCTTAAGCCGATTGTACGCTTGCGACTGCCCTCGCACTCGGACCACGATGCACGCCAAGGACGGAAGGCGGGGACGGATGTATGACGTACACAACCTATCGGGCACCGCTCGCTCATCGGTGTCACTCCTCGATGGTTGGCACGCCACGGAGACCAGCCGAGGCTCGATCTACCAGCGATTCTGCAAGCGAGGTGTCGACCTCACCCTGAGCTTCATCGCGCTCATCGTGCTGCTGCCGATGCTGCTCGTGATCGCCGGATTGGTCCGCATCAAGCTCGGGCCCGGAGTGTTGTATCGCCAGGCACGCGTCGGCCGCCACGGTCGCAACTTCGTGATGCTGAAGTTCCGCACCATGCAGCACCACACTGCGGACGATGCCGAGGTGGCCGAGGAGCGCGCCGAGTACAAGACCTCCGAGCACCCGCGGCTGACCCAGTTCGGTCGGGCGCTGCGGCGATTGAGCCTCGACGAGCTCCCCCAGCTGTGGAACGTGATCCGGGGACAGATGAGCCTGGTCGGGCCACGGCCCGAACTCAGCGAGAAGGTCGATGACTACGGGTTGCGCTCGCACCCTCGCCATCAGGTCCGCCCGGGGCTGACCGGTGAATGGCAGATCACCCACCGGTCGTCGGGCATCCACCTGATCCACTGTTTCGACGACGACATGCACTACGTGTCGCGCATCAACCTGGTGCGCGATGTCGGCATCATCATGCGCACCTTCGGGGTCGTGCTCGGCGCCAAAGGGATCTAGTAGATCCGGGCGGCAGACGGTGTGACAAGATCCTGCGGGTTGTGGCCCGACTCGCCGCCTTGCGGACCCGATCCAGATCTGGCATTCGGGGCGGCCTCGGCACACTGGAAGTGTCTGTGCGCGCACACAGAGATTCCGCCCTTCTGTTTGCTCACGCTGATCGACGAGCTTGGTAGCGCTGGGCGCGAAGCGGGCCGATGCGGCCCATTTCGGTGCCAGCGCTGATCGACGACGGCCGCGCCGGAACAACTGCCGATCGGCGTCATGGTGCA
>JANPOJ010000557.1:0-11358 GCA_031427935.1 Ilumatobacteraceae bacterium
CGTCGATGCCTTGGTAGGCCGTTACCCCACCAACAAGCTGATAGGCCGCGAGGCTCTCCCGATCCAGTAACCCTTTCGTCAGTACTCCATGCGAAGTTCCGACGTCATCCGGTATTAGCAGTCGTTTCCAACTGTTATCCCAGAGACCGGGACAAGTTCCTCACGTGTTACGCACCCGTTCGCCACTAGATCTTCGTGAGTATTGCTACTCACTCAATCTCGTTCGACTTGCATGTGTTAAGCACGCCGCCAGCGTTCGTCCTGAGCCAGGATCAAACTCTCCAACAAAAACCGGGCCAAGCCATCCACCGAAGGATTTCTCCTTCAGGATCTTGCTCGACGCGATCTGTTTTGAGCTGAGCGCATCACAGGGGAAAAACCTGTGTTGATAGCACTCATCTGACTTTTTTGATTTGCGCTCCGGGTTGGGACCCGGGCGACTTTTGAATTGACAAGACAGCGTCTAGACCCAGCCCCAATCCGAAGATCGGGGTCGGTTCCATCGCTGCCCGCATTGGCGTTCAGTCTTCTCTTCCGTTTTCAAGGAGCCGAGACAAGGTACAAGTACAATGTCGTAGCGCGGCACGCAGGAGCCGAAACCCTCTGTTGGTGCCTGGCCTCGCAAACCGAAACGGCCGTGCGAGGCGAGTAGCAACACTATCTAGCAGGGATGAAAGCGTCAACCTTCCGTCAAAGATTTTCCGACGACGAAGTCGCGCTTTCCTTTGCGAAGCAGCAGGAACTGCCCTCTGAGCAGGTCTGATTCGCTCAGAAGACCATCTGCCGCCAAGACCCGATTTCCGGCACGGACGGCGCCCTGGCCGAGCAAACGGGTGACCTCGCTGTTCGACTTGGCAACGCCGGCCTGCACCAGCATCTCGTGCACACGAACCCCATCGAGCTCGGCGGGCAGTGGTACCCGCGGCACCTCGGCCGCAACGGTCTCCAGTGCGGCCTGTGATGCGCCCGATGGATCGGCGCCGAACAACACGTCGGCGGCGTCGCGAGCGGCGGCTGCGGCTTCCTGGCCGTGCACCAACGCGGTCATCTCGTCGGCAAGTGCACGCTGAGCGATCCGCTTGTCGGGCGCGTCTCGTTGCTGCGTCAACAGCTGCTCGATCTCACCGAGGGGCTGCATCGACAGCATCTTCACGTAGGTGCCGACCATCTCGTCGTCACACTGCACCCAGAACTGGCGAAACTGGTACGGCGAGGTCCGCGCCGGGTCGAGCCACACGGCTCCACCGACCGACTTGCCGAACTTCGTACCGTCGCTCTTGGTCATCAACGGATGCGTCATCGCGTGCGCTGGAGCCCCGAGCTTGCGCCGGATCAACTCGACACCGGCGACGATGTTGCCCCATTGGTCGGAGGCACCCGCTTGCAGTTCGACGTCGTGGTGTTCGTACAGATGTCGGAAGTCGTTGGCCTGCAGCAGCATGTAGCTGAACTCGGTGTACGAGATCCCGTGATCGCTCTCGATGCGGGACCGCACGGACTCCTTGGCCATCATCTGGTTCACGGTGAAGTGCTTGCCCACGTCGCGGAGGAACTCGAGCATCGTGATCGGATGCGTCCAGTCGGCGTTGTTGACGAGCGTGGCCTGATACGGCCCGGGTTCGAAGTCGAGCAGCTTGGTCAACTGCACCTTGATGCGTTCCACGTTGTGTCGAAGCGTGTCATCGTCGAGCAGATTGCGTTCCTCGCTGCGCCCGCCCGGGTCGCCGACCATTCCGGTCGCACCTCCCGCGAGGGGAAACGGCCGATGACCGGCCAGCTGGAAGCGGCGCATGAAGAGTTGCCCGACGAGGTGACCGGCGTGCAACGAATCCGCCGTCGGGTCGAACCCGATGTACAACCCGATGTTGCCCTTCGCCAGACGGGCGGCAAGCGCGTTGCGATCAGTGGTGTCGTGAACGAGTCCACGGGCATCGAGTTCGGCAATCAGATCCATACGTCGACCATGTTGCCAGCTCACGTGATGGAAACCGCACATCGATTGTGGCGGTTGGCGCAGCTATGTCGTGCCGAAGGCCGCGCGAACCAGTTGACCAGTGGAATCTGCTCGCGTCCGGAAGTCGTCGAGCGAGATGCCGTCGACCGCGCCGGAGCGCAGTTCAGCCATCGCATCGAGCAGGTCCTGGCGCTGCGATGCCGCGAGCCACGGAGCGTCATCCATGGTGCGTTGCAGCCGGGCTCGCAGATCGTCGAGCGGTGCCACGACGCCCGCTGCGACCGTGTCGGTTCCGCTGGCCGCCAACGCTTGTTCGTACTCGATGTCGAGGCGTTCGACGCCGGTCGCGATCTCGCTGGCCGAAGCCTGCACCGACCCGACGCGGTCGCTGATCGACGGGATCTGTTGGCGGCCGAGCAGCAGTCCGACCACAAAGGTCAGCAGACCGATGCCGACCGCCCAGGCGATCGTGCGCCGTTGGCGTCGAGCCGCCGAGATGTACAGTGTCATGACCGCTGCCTTCCTACCAGGTACGCCACATCGTCGCGCCCCGCGAACGCCGCCATGTTCGCACCGGCGGCGGCCAACTCGATCAATCTGCTGCCATCGATGATCCACACGGTCGGCCGCAGTGTCACTGGTCCGCGGTAGCGAGTGAGTCGATCGATCGTCTCGACGAGTGACGCGGCTGTGGCCCGCTCCCCGTCGATCGCGATCACATCCTCCCCATAGCGATCGCGCACGATGATGGCCTTCTCGGTGTCCACGACGAAATAGGCGCCGATCGCCTGCACCCGCCCATGTGTCGCGTCAGCGGCGATCTCGTCGAGCGAGATCTCGTGACGCCCGGGCAGTGCACCGGCCGAGAGGCCAACGGCGCCGGTCGCGATCGCCCGCACCGTCGAGCGTTCTGCCACCTCTTCGACGCGCACTTCGATGCTGGCCGGGCTGGCGCCCGCCGCGATCACCTCGGCTTCGACCTCAGCCATCATCGCGTTGAGCGTGGTGGCGTCGAGTTGCGGGACGGTCCGCTCGCGCTCGGCACGGATCAATGACAGGGCGTCTCCGATCGAGGAGATCACCTCGGCGTGCTCGGGAATGACGATCGGCCAGCCGAGCCTGGCTGCCACGTGGCGGGTGAGCGCGCCCGCGCCACCGCCGACGCCCACGATCGACGGATCAGTGAGCTTCGACGACTTGGCGACCGTCAGGCTCAACTCGCACACCGCGTCGCTGGCGGCGTTGAGCATCTGTCGGGCGATGACCTGCCCATCCATCCCGAACCGCCGGCCGACCGTGGAGAAGGCGGCCGCTGCTGCCTCGGCGGGTGCAAAGCAGTAGTCACCCTGGCGCGTCCACTCCAGCGCGTTCGCCGCGCAGGTCGTGGTCAGCGCTGCGCAGACCCCGGTCGAGGTTCGCAACACCACATAGTCGTCGGGGTCGCCGGGCAGCGCCGGACGGATCTCGACTTCAGCGCCGGCCAACAACTGGGGATCGAGATAGCACGCATACTCGAGACCGGCGATGTGAGCCGAACGCGGCCCCACGCCGTACACACGGTTGCGGCGGGCCCGAAGCATGGATCCGCCGGCGACACCGATGACTCGAACGTCGACGCTGCGCAAGGCGGTAGCGTGAGAAGCAACGCGCACATACGAGAGCGCCGGATGACCGTTGTGGATCGCGGCGACGTTGGTGGACGTACCACCGACCTCGATGACGATCGCGTCCTTCACGCCCGTGTAGCGCAGTGCGCCCGCGACCGACGCTGCCGGCCCCGAATACAGCGTGCGAACCGGCGCAGCGCTGAACCCCTCGAGGTCGGTCGCGCCGCCATCACTGCGCATCACCATCACCGGGGCGGCGATGCCGGCAGCTCGCACACCGGTATCCACGTAGGACGCAGTGCTGACGGCGATCGGCAGGATCGAGGCATTGAGCGCGGCGGTGACCGTGCGAAGTTCCAGGCCGTACAGGCCACTGAGATCGGTGGATGCGCACACGGGTAGGCCGGCGTCGCGCGCCAGGGCAGACACGGCTGATTCGTTGGTCGGGTCGTCGGGCGAGAAGGCCTCGGCGACGCAGACCGCGGAGACGCCAGCAGATCTGAACTCCGCGAGCGCCTCGCGGATCGCGTTCTTCGGCAGCCCGTCGGTGACGTCGAAGAAGCGGTAGCGGACTCGCAAACGCTTACCGGCAGAGAGCTCGACGTTGTTCAGCCGCGTGCGCTTCTCCACTCGGGCCAGGTCCGGACGGCGCCCCATGCCGATCACCCCGACAAGCCCGGCGTCACCTTCGAGGAGGGCGTTCACCGCTTGCGTCGTCGAGTGGGTGACGAGCTCGATGCGATCGGCACCGACTTCAGTTGCGATCTGCGCCACGGCCTGCACGACCCCGGCAGCTACTCCCCCGTCTTGCCCATGCGTCGTCAAGACCACTGACGAGGCGACGATCCGCAACGTGGCCAACTCGACCGCAACGGCCTTGGTGAACGTCCCACCGACGTCGACCCCCACTCTCAGCATCGGGGCCACGTTCAGACTGTGGCGGTGTGCATTGACCGGGAGGGTCGTCGAGCGAGCAGCGGCTTCACGACGAAAACGTACGTCGCGCCACTGAGGTAGACCAGTGTGAGCGCGGCCTGCCCGACGAGGGACGGCACCGTCGGCCAGACGCCCGTCGCCTCGGCGAGGAAGATCGGTAGCCGGGGAAACGTCGTGCGGCGGTAGGCCAGCACGTCGGCTGATTGCAGCGTGTTGAGGGCGTTGCCGAGGAATGCCACCGATGTCGCCATCACCAGCGCTACGGCGGTGTTCATGAACTTGCGCACCGGCAGTTTGCGCCCGAGGGCAAACACGATGTGCGCCACGACGGCAAGCGCGGCGACCGCCAATCCGATGCCCAACAACACGTAACGCCCGAGTCCTTCACCGAAGGTCAGCAGCGATTGGTAGAACAGCGCTGTCTCGAACCCCTCGCGATACACCGCAGTGAAGCCAACTGCGACGAGCGATGCCGTCGAACCGACGCTGATCGCACTCCACAGCCGGGCGCGCACGAACTCCATCCACCGCTTCTGCTCGAGCCTGGCGATCAGCCAGAACGAGACGTAGAACAGCACGGCAACGGCGAGGAGGGCCACCACCGCCTCCAACACCTCCCTGCTGACCGGCAACAAGCGAAACAGCATGGGCATCAGCAGCACCGTGATGACGGTAGCAACAGCGGCTAGCGCCACGCCGCCGAGGATCGGTTTGATGTACTGCGGGCTGCGCGCGGCCTCCAGGTAGCCGATGAGTACCGCAAGGAGCAACACCACCTCGAACCCCTCGCGGAACAGGATGAGGAACGACTGCCCGGTCACGAGTGCCGGCGCGCCGATGCCGGCTTCGGTCAGCTTGCGCTCCGCATCGTCGAGCATTCCTCGCAGTACGACGACCTGATCGCGGATCTCGCTGAGGGGTTTGCCATCGGAGATCGCTGTACGAATCGTGGCGAATTGGTTCTCGGCTGCGATGGTCAAGTCGTTGTCGGCGATGCGCAACGGAATCTCGACCTGTTCGAAGTGGGCCAGGTATCCGCTGCGAGCCTCGGCAAGGGCGCGCACACCGTCGCCGGACTCGATCAGTGCAAGCGTCTCGTCGACGGAAGCACGGGTGCGGTCGAGCAGTTTGATCGCATCGTCGCGCGACGTGCCAGCGGCGGATGCCGTCGTCGGCGCGACCATCCAACAGGCCAGACCCACTGCGACGAGAGCGAGCAACCGACGCACGACTCAGCCCGGGTACGCCGCGAGGTACGTCGTCGCTGCAGTCTGGAAGTCTGCGGCGGCCTTGGTCAGCGCTGCGGAATCCCCCACCTTCGCTGCCGTCTCGAACGCCGCCAGCGCATCCTCCATCGCCAGGTAGCTATCGGGCAGGTTCTGCTTGATCGTGCCTTCGTAGGTCTCCCACGTGGTGTGCGCCGTATCCCAATCGGCCTCGGCCGTCTCGGGGGTCGTCGCCGCAGCCGTCAGGATCTCACCGGTCTTGGCCAGTCCTGCGGTCACGGTGGCATCTTCGACGATCGGGTGGACCTCCGCTGTCGCTGCGACCGCGACGGTGCTGGTCGACTGCTTGTCGTCGCCACAAGACGCGCCGAGCAGGCTGAACCCGGCGAGGACGGCAACGGTGAATCGGAAAGCAGTGGTACGAGTCATGTAATGGACACTATCGAAATATGTTAGGTATACCTAATCAATTGTGGGAGCCGGGGTTGTCCGCACGATGGTACCGGGCCGCGATCAGCAAACCAGCCAGCGCCGCGGCCATTCCACCGCCTTGGTGATCCCGATCCTCGGCGTGACGAGCGCAGCCTCGGGGGAGGCGATCCCATCGTCGCCGACGTGCGCGAGCACACCGTTCATGGACATGTCGATGCCCAGCTGGCGGCAGAGCTTCGCCGGGCCATTCGTCAGCCGGGGGTCGAGCCCATCGCACGTCACCGCGCGGATCAACACAGCCTGCCCGTCACCTTCGGAACCGGTGACGATGTTGACGCAGTAGTGCATGCCGTAGACGAAGTACACGTAGAGATGCCCGGGCGGGCCGAACATCACCTCGTTGCGTTTGGTGCGACCTCGAACGCTGTGGCTGGCCGGATCATCTTGTGTGTAGGCCTCGACCTCGGAGATCCGAGCGGCGACGTCGCCAACGAGCAAGAGCTTGTTCAGCAGATCGGGCGCGACGTCCGGCGCGTCGCGGGCGAAGAAGGCCGGTGCAAGCCGCTTCACGAAGTCGCAACACGAAGTCGATCGACGTATGCCGCGTATCGCTCCATCTGCGTGGCGACCGCGGCGGGTCCCGCGCCCCCCGGCGTCAACCGTCGTCGGATGGACACACCCGGTGCGACCAAGGCGGCTGCGTCGGGGCCCAGCAACGGGTCGGCGGCGACAAGGGCTCGCAGCGACGCTTCTCCCGTCAGCGATCGACGAACGAGGGCCCCGATCACTGCGTGTGCGTCGCGGAACGGTGTGCCGCGCTGAACGAGCCACTCGGCGAGGTCGGTGGCCGCCGTGGCCTCCGCATCGGCGGCAGCCTGCATGCGCTCGGGTACCCACGTTGCGGTGGCGATCATGCCGGTCACCGCGCCGAGCCCGAGACGAACCTGGTCGACCGAGTCGAACAACGGCTCCTTGTCCTCCTGGTAGTCCCGGTTGTAGCTCAAGGGCAGGCCTTTCATCGTCGCCAAGAAGCCAGTCAGGTTGCCGATCAGCCGACCGCCTTTGCCCCGCGCCAGTTCGGCGATGTCGGGGTTCTTCTTCTGCGGCAGCATCGACGAGCCGGTGGCGTAGGCATCGTCGAGCCGGGCGAACCCGAACTCCTCGGTGGTCCACAGCACGAACTCCTCGCCGATGCGAGACAGGTTGATGGCCACCATTGTCAGCGCGAACAGCGACTCGGCAACATGGTCCCGCGAGCCCACCGCGTCGAGTGAGTTCTCGAATCGAGCTGCGAACCCGAGCCTGTCAGCCGTGAAGTCGGGATCAATGGGCAGCGAGGAACCCGCCAGTGCTCCGGCGCCGAGTGGGGACACGTCGATGCGTTCCAGGGCGTCGATGATCCGCTCGACGTCGCGACCGAGCGCCCACCCGTGGGCCAGGAGATGGTGGGCGAGGAGAACCGGCTGGGCACGTTGGAGGTGCGTGTAGCCGGGCAGGTAGACGTCGCCGGCGGCACGTGCCCGGTGGAGCAGGACGGACTGGAGATCCACGATTCGCGCAGCGATGGTGATGAGCTCGCGCTTCATCCACAGTCGCACATCGGTGGCTGACTGGTCGTTGCGACTGCGACCAGTGTGCAACTTCGCACCCGTCGGCCCGGCGAGCTCGGTCACGCGACGTTCCACGGCCGTGTGGATGTCTTCGTCGCTCTCCGCGAACACGAAGGTTCCTGCACTCATCTCTGCCGCAACCCGATCAAGGGCGGCGGTGATCGATTCGCCTTCGGCCGTGGTGATGATCTCGGAATGGGCGAGGCCGAGGACATGCGCCACCGACCCGGCGATGTCGTCGGGCCACAGCCGTCGATCGAACGACAAGCTCTCGGTGAATGCCATCAGCTCCGCCGCAGGGCCGCCCTCGAACCGGCCGTGCCACAGCGACTGCCCGCTCGGTGGCTGCTCGTTGCAGGTCACGACAGCCCGGCCAGTTCACGAAGGTGCGCGGCCAACGCTTTGCCACCCATCGACTCCTCGGCGACGCACATCAACGTGTCGTCGCCTGCCACGGTGCCGATCAGCCCGGCCATTCCCGACCGGTCGATCGCCGAAGCGACGACGTGTGCGCAGCCGGGCGGCGTCCGCAGCACCACGAGGTTTGCCGACACCTTCACCTCGGCAACCCATTCGCCCATCACGCGACGCAACTGATCTTCCGGTGCGATTCGGGCGGGCTCGTACTCCGGTATCGCGTACACGGTCTCGCCGCCTGGCACTCGCACCTTGACCGCGCCGAGGTCTTCGAGGTCGCGCGACACCGTGGCCTGTGTCGCGGCGATGCCCTCGTCGGCCAGCAGATCGACGAGTTGCGGCTGGTTCGTCACAGCATGCTTGCCGATCAACTTGCTGATCACCTGCTGTCGTTGCACCTTGCTGGCCATCAGCGCACACCCATCAGGAAGGCCAGCGCCCCGCGGGCGGCGTGCATCCGGTTGTGGGCCTGCTGGAACACATGGCTGTTGGGACCGTCGATCACATCCGCCGCGACCTCGAAACCGCGGTAGGCGGGCAGGCAGTGGTAGAAGCCGGCGTTCGGCGCGGCGCGAGACATCATCTGCTCGGTCACGGTGTAGCCCTCGAACGCTTGCTTGCGCTCGTTCCTCTCGGCCTCCTGCCCCATCGATGTCCACGTGTCGGTGTGCACGGCAAGGGCACCTTCGACCGCATCGTCAGCTCGATGGACCTGTCGAACGCGGCCGGTTCCGAGCAGGTTCAACCGTTCGATCTCGACGTCGGTCGCTTCGTAGCCGATCGCGCAACCAAGTGCGACATCGGCGCCCAGCAGCACGCACGCCTCGGCCAGAGAACGGGCGACGTTGTTGTAGTCGCCCACATAGGCGACGGTCTTGCCTTCGAGTTGGCCGTGCACTTGTTGCATCGTCAAGACGTCGGCGAGCCCCTGCAGCGGGTGGGAGTGATCGCTGAGCATGTTGACGATAGGCACGGAACTGACCGCGGCCATGCGCTCGACCACGCCGTGCTCGAAGACTCGCGCAGCAAGCATCCCGTGGTAGCCGGCCATCACCCTCGTGACATCCTCGACCGATTCACGGACGTCGAAGCCGACCTCCTCGCCGCCCGTGTAGACCGGGTGGCCACCCAGTTGCACCACCGCCATCTCCATCGATTGTCGGGTGCGGTTCGACGGCTTCTCGAAGATCAAGGCAACGCCCAGGCCGGCCAGGACCGGCCGCAGGTCGGTGCGTTCGGCGAGATGCAACACCTGTACGAGCTCCTCGGCCGAGAAGTCCGCGATGTTCAGTAGGTGTCTCATCGCAGTACGTCGGCCACGATGGCGACCGCCTCGTCGAGCTCGGCTTCGGTGACGGTCAACGGCGGCGCGAATCGCAGCGACGTTGGCGTGACGGCGTTCGTCACCAGACCGCGGTCGAGGAGTTCGGTGCACGCGGCCTTTGCGTCGCGACCATCCGCGAGCTCCGCGGCCAGCAACAGCCCACGACCGCGGACGCTGCTGACGCCTGGTAGCTCGCTCAACCGTGCGGTGAGGTACTCGCCGCGCTTGGCGGCAAGACCAGGCGCGTCGATCCTGCGCATCTCGTCGATCACGGCGCTGACCACTGCGGTGGCCAGGGCGGTGCCACTGTACGTACTGCCGTGATCTCCCGGCTGGAACACCGCGGCGACCTCGCGTTTGGCCCACGTCGCTCCGACGGGAAAGCCGTTGCCCATCGCCTTCGCCATCGTCACGACGTCGGGCACGATGCCGGCGTGTTGGAAACCAAACCACTCGCCGGTTCGGCCGAAGCCGGTCTGAATCTCGTCCAGCATCATCAACAACCCTCGTTCATCACAGAGCGCTCGAACGTCGCGGAGATACTGATCGTCGGCTGGCACGACACCACCCTCGCCCTGCACCGGCTCGAGCAGCACGGCCGCAACCGTCGTGTCGATGGAAGCCTCCAAGGCGTCGATGTCGTTGTACGCGACGTGTCGGAACCCATCGGGCATCGGGAAGAACGGTTCGTGCTTGGCGGGCTGACCGGTAGCGGCCAGCGCCGCCAGCGTGCGCCCGTGGAAGCTGCCGAACGCGCTGACGACGCCGTGGCGGCCGCGGCCACCGAACTTGCGCGCCAACTTCAGCGCCGTCTCGTTTGCCTCGGCACCGCTGTTGCAGAAGAACACCTGCCCGACCGAACCAGTGGCCTCCGCCAGCAGCGCGTCGATCTTGATGGCCGCCTCGGACGCCTTGTCGGTGGCGAAGAGGTTGCTGACGTGCATCAGCGTGCCGGCCTGCGTCGAGATCACCTCCGTGATGCGGGGATTCGAATGCCCGAGGGCGATGACCGCCAGGCCGCCGAGGAAGTCGAGGTAGCGCTTGCCGTTGGTGTCCCACAGCTCGGTGCCGCTGCCACGGACGAACATCACCTGCGGCGCGCCGAAGACCGGCATGAATGGGCAGACCGTCGGCGCCGCCGACGTGTCGAACGTGTGTGAGCTCATTGGACCATCGTTCCTATCCCCTCGTCAGTGAAGATCTCCAGCAGAAGAACGTGAGCGATCCGACCATCGAGGATGTGGGCTCGGCGAACCCCGCTACGCACCGCATGCACACAGCTCTCGACCTTCGGGATCATTCCGCCGACGATGGTGCCGTCAGCCATCAACGACTCGAGTTCGTCAGGCGTGGTCTGACGGATCAACGAGGCAGGGTCGTCGATGGCTCGGCGGAGGCCTTCGATGTCGGTCAGGTACACCAGCTTCTCGGCGCCGAGCGCTTCGGCAATCGCGCCGGCGACGGTGTCGGCGTTGATGTTGAACGCTTGGCCACTCAGGTCGGTGCCGATGGTCGCGACCACCGGGATGAACTCGTCGTCGAGAAGTGCGTTCAGGATCGTGGGGTTGATCGACTCGACATCGCCCACGAACCCGAGTTCTGCGTTGCGAGCAGCGGCCCGGATCAACCCGGCATCCTCGCCGGACACGCCAACAGCCAACGGGCCGTGCACGTTGATCGCTGCAACGAGTTGCGGATTGACCTGGCCGATCAACACCATCCTCACGATGTCGATGGTCTCGCCATCGGTGACTCGCAGCCCGTCGCGGAACTCGCTCTGCTTGCCGAGGCGTCCCATGAGATCGCTGATCTGGGGGCCACCGCCATGCACGACGACAGGTCGCATGCCGAC
>JANPOJ010000558.1:0-2760 GCA_031427935.1 Ilumatobacteraceae bacterium
CGCCGGGGCCCGTGCCGGCGAAGCAGACATCGGATGACCAACGCGTGCGCTGCATGCGACCCTGGTGCACGGTGGCGCGTGGCTCGGACTCGGCGAGGACGGCGCGCCACAACTCCCCGACCCACCACATCGAGCGCCCTATGTCGTTGCTCCACAACGCATCGGAGCCCGGGATCTCGAGATCGAGCCAGACGAACTCATCCGGCCAGAGCAAGACGCCGCCACCACCCGATCGCCGGCGGACGACCTCGACACCGAGTTGTGTGGCGACTTCGTCGTCGACCGACTCGCGCCGTTGCGACGAGCCCAGCACCAGCGTCGGCGAATCGGCGCGAAAGAACGTCGCTGAGCGGTGATCAACCGGGATGTCGCGTGAGTGGAAGGCACCGACGTCGCCGGAATGATGTTCGACCCGCCATGACGGCATCGTCAGCTGGCAAGCGCCAGATATCGCTTCCACGCCTCCGGGACGCGGTTGACCGACACGCTGATCCACGCCAGTTCCTTGGGTGCGCGCGGCGGTCTCGCCAGACGCATGCCGGCCTCGTCGGGTGTTCGGTCGCGCTTGCGAAGGTTGCACGGCCGGCACGCGGCTGCCACGTTCTCCCAGATGTGTTGCCCACCGCGCGAGCGAGGCATGATGTGGTCGATCGAGTCGGCCATATCGCCGCAGTACTGACAGCAGTGCTCGTCACGCACGAACACGGCTCGGCGCGACATCGCCGTGCGACGGTGGTATGGCACCTTCACGACGTAGCGCAGACGGATGACCACCGGGTTCGGAATGCTGAGCGACTCGGAGTGCAGGTGGGTGCCGTCGTCCTCGACGATGTCGGCCTTGTCGGCCAACACGAGACACGCGGCGCGTCGGGAGGGCACGACGGAGAGCGGCTCGTACGTTGCGTTCAACACCAGCGCGCTCCTCATGACGTCAGACCTTACCGATGCCTGCCGTCGGGCGGGAGCGAATTCCCGCGCGCTCCGGGCGGTATCAAGAAGCCAACGCGCGGTGAAGTTTGCACCATGAGAGGTAGTTCAGCACATCGACGGCCTCGATGCGATGGTTCGTCGTCCCATATTGGGTCTGCAGGCGGAATCGGACGTAGTCGCCGGGTGGAATCGGCAGGAACGGGCGACGTGCCCACCAGCGTCGCGGCACTGCGACGCGGTACTGGCGGAGCGCCGTCAACCACAGCCGGGGACGAGCGATGACCACACCGATGCAACGCAGCACAGCCCACAAGCTCACCGAGATTCGGGCGCCTTCGGCGCCGCGCCACCAGTCGCCTTCGGTTCCTTCGGTAGGCCGAGGACCATCTCACCGATGATGTTCCGCTGGATCTGCGACGACCCCGCATAGATCGTGCCGGCCCGGGCATTGAGGAACGTGCCGACCCAACTCGCCGTGCTGTTCGGTGCACCGGCGTCGTCGGTCTGAAAGGCCGTCGACGGGTGCCTGCCCGACGGTGTCATCGCGTTGGCCCCGAGGATGTCGAGCGACAACTCGGTGACGATCTTGTGGTACTCGCTCCAGTACAGCTTGGAGATTGCGGCGTCGGGCCCGGGATGGTGACCCTGCAGGAACTTCGTCAGCGTGCGCATGCCGTTGTACCGCATGATCTGTACCTTGCCGTAGCACCACGCCAGCCGCTGACGAACGATCGGGTCGTCGATGACCCCCGATTCCTTCGCCAACAACAGCAATCGGTCGAGCTCGGCCTGGAATCTGATCGGCACCGTCGCCGCGGCCTCGCCGCGCTCGAATCCGAGCAGGGTCATCGCCACGGCCCAACCGTTGTTGACGCCGCCCACGACCTCGTGCTTGGGTGCCGTCGCATCGGTGTAGAAGATCTCGTTGAACTCGCTCTCGCCGGAGATCATCTTGATCGGGCGGACTTCGATCCCCGGCTGGCGCATGTCGACCAGGATGAACGAGATGCCCTTGTGCCGCGGCGCGTCCGGATCAGTACGGACCAGGGTGAAGATGTGGTCGGCGAGATGCCCGGCCGAGGTCCAGATCTTCTGACCGTTGAGTAGCCACTGATCACCATCGAGCACACCGCGCAGCCCGACGTTCGACAGATCGCTGCCGGCATTCGGCTCGGAGTAGCCCTGGCACCACGTGTCGTCGCCCGACAAGATGCGCGGCAGGTAGTAGTCCTTCTGCTCGTCGTTGCCCCACTGCAACAAGGTGTTGCCGAGCATCTGGATGCCGAACACGTCGTTGGGGCCGCCGGTCGGCACGCCGGCCTTGGCGAACTCCTCGGCGATGATCACCTGTTCCAGGGCCGACAGGCCTGCACCGCCGTACTCGACCGGCCAACCCGGCGCGAGGTACCCGGCGATGTACAACGTCGTGCGCCACTCCTTGACGAACGCAACCAGCTCGTCGCCCTCCAGCGCACCGATTCCCCGCCATTTGGCGGGCAGCTTCTCGGCCAGGAAGGCTTGGACCTTCTCGCGATAGGCCTCGGCATCGGCGGAGTAGGTGGGGCGCATGGACGTAGGTTACCCGCCGGTAGGGCCGTGCTCTTGATCCGAGCAATGCTCGCAGCGACTCAGCTCAGCTCAGGCGTTGGGCTGTCTGGCCAACGCAGCAGCGCCGATCAACGGGGCCCGCTGGCCCAACGCGGCGGGCATCACCTGAAAGCCGCTGGTGAACGGCAGCCGCGCCCGCTTGTCGAGCTCGTCTTGCGCGGCGCGAAAGAACGGATCGCCGAACCCGAGGGCCACCGAACCTCCGACGATCGCCAGTTTCAG
>JANPOJ010000559.1:0-2246 GCA_031427935.1 Ilumatobacteraceae bacterium
GCGCCGATGGTGAGGGCGACACCAACGGTGACGCACGCGACGGCGGCAACCCGGATGCGGAGCCCGATCCGCCGCCGGAGTGGGTCAGCGGCCATCGGGCACGAGGCGGTAGCCGGCGCCTCGAACGGTTCGTAGGCTTTCGCTCTGAAAGGGCTTGTCGATCTTGCGGCGGATGTTGGACATGTGCACTTCGATCACGTTCGGGTCGCCGTCGTAGGCGAAGTCCCACGCATGCTCGAGGAGGTCCGCTTTGGAGATGACTTCGCCGTTGCGTCGGGCGAGGAACTCGACGATCGAGAACTCTTTCGCAGTCAGTTCGATCGAGGTGCCGCGACGGCTGCAGGTGCGGGCAGCCGGGTCCACCACGAGATCGCCGACGGTGATCTGCACCGGCCGCTCGGCCACACCACGTCGCAGCAGCGCTCGCAGGTGTGCGACGAGGACCACATAGGAAAACGGTTTCGTGAGGTAGTCGTCGGCGCCGGTGTCGAGTGCTTCTGCTTCGTCGAGTTCGCCGTGTTTTGCGGTGAGCATCAGGATCGGTGTCCAATTTCCCGTCTCGCGTAGACGTGCGCAGACCTGGAAGCCGTTCACTTTGGGCAGCATGATGTCGAGGACGATCGCGTCATAGGGATTCTCCGATGCCAGCCACAGCCCCTGCTCGCCGTCGAGCGCGTTGTCGACAGAAAATCCCTCGGCCTCCAACCCGCGCCGCAACGTCGCCGCCAAACGTTTGTCGTCCTCGACGACCAGGATCCTCACGCTCACAGCGTGCCAGACAAGCCTGAAGCTCGGCTGAAGTGACACTTCAGGTCGCTTCGGGTCAACTCAAGGTGCGACGGCGCATCGTGTGGCCATCGGGATGGAACCTCCGACCCGAGCAACATGAAAGGACCCCTTCCAATGACCTCCCGATTGAAGAAGGCCACCTACACGACTCTGGTCGGTCTCGGCCTGTTCGCCGGAGCCGCAGGGATCGCCTCAGCGTCCAGCGGCGGCGGAAGCACCCCCACCCCGGCTCCCCCTGCCGTCGTGACGCCCGCCGTCGTGGTCCCCGCCGTCGACAAAAAGGCAGCCGACACCCCCGACGCCAGCGAAGCCCCCGACGCCAGCGAAGCCCCCGGCGACAGCGGTGTGAACTGCGAGGACGGCATCGACACTGCGACCGGAGCCCAGTGCGACGGTGGACCAGCAGCCAATCAGGCCAACGACCCGACGCAAGCCGGCCAGGCGGAGTCCAACGGCTGAGCTCAGGTTTGACTCGGCGGTCGCAGAGGCGGAGGATCATTCGATCCTCCGCCTCTGTCATTTGTTATACGACGGTGAGGGGCAGGTCGCGGTAACGAGCGACAGTTGCGCGTCAGCCCAGGAGGCCGGTCATGGTGACCGGTGTGAGCCCGGCCGTGGTCAGTAGATCAAGGACTTGTGGTATGGCATCGATCGTGTCGCGGTGACCGAAGTGCAAGCTGACAATCGCCCCGGGGTGCAACCCCTTCTTGACTCGTGCAACCACCGCTTGGGCGCCCGGCTCGGTGTAGTCGCGTGAATCGATGTCGTATCCGACCGACACCGCGTACCCAGCGAGGCCAGCTTCTTCCAGGATCACATCCGACGGCACGTCGGTCCCCGATGGTCTGAACCATTTTCCGATCGAGCCGATGAACGGGATCAGCTCTTGGCCGCCTCCGATGATCTCGGCGCGGACATCAGCGCGCGACAACTTCATCATCGACTGGTGACTCTTGGTGTGATTTCCCAATTCGTGTCCGTCGTCGACAGCTCGGTGTCCAAGCCCCGGGTTCGCGGTCAGCCAGTCGCCGATCGCGAACAGTGTCGATGTGATGCCGCTGGTCTTCAACAGATCGAGCAGCTCGCCGACCAGCGTCGGGTCACCACCAAGGTGAAACGTCAAGGCGACGGTGTTGGCGTTGGTTGGTCCGTGGTTGACGTATGTCGCCGGTCCGTTAGCTGCTTGCGCGAGGCTGCTTGTCGAAACCGACGTGGTCGTCGACACCGACGTGGTCGTCGGAACATTGGCGGTCGTTGTCGACGCCACCTGGGTTGCGTTCGTGGGTTGCACGGGGAGCGCTGCTTTGACCGAGATCACCTCGGTTTGGGGTGGCGCGGTCAGGGGTGGTGGCGTCGAGCCATCTCCGTTTCCCGAATGAGTGTTGCTCCACGCGGCGACTCCGACCGCCCCAGCGAGGAACGTGCCGCCACCGAGCAGAAGCTGGCGACGTCCGAAC
>JANPOJ010000560.1:0-11026 GCA_031427935.1 Ilumatobacteraceae bacterium
TCGGCTTTGGCGGCCAGCGCCGTGCCGATGACCACATCGTCATCGGGATCGGGTGCGATGCGCGGTGTTGGCGCAGGACGCACCAGCGCAACAAGGGCCGCATAGCGAGATCCGATTTCGAGCCACAAGGAGCTGAAGATCCATCATTGACTGACTTTTCGAACCATCGCGCGCATCTCGCTGAAGTTGTTCGGGACGAGATCGATGGTGCCTTCCCGAAAGCACGGGCGAGTTATGTCGGAGAGGAAGTACGACACATGCCGGAGCCGGTCGCCATACGCGCCGTGTAGGTACGGACGATCGCGCAGCACGTGCATCTGATGCACTCGCACCCCGGACAGGTGCTCGGCCTCGAGTTCGATCGCATCGAGCAACGAGGTCGGTTCTCCGTTGGCCAACGGAATGATGATGTCGCTTCCCGGGCCGAGGTGATCCAGCACCGCTTCGGGGGGTGAGGGGTTGACCAGGTGGCGAAAGCTCGGGGAGCTCACGTCGTCTCGCGTCGTCGCAACTGCGTCATGATGCCCATTCTGTCGCGTGTCGCACCGGGACTGATGATGGTCATAGGTCCCGCCGGTGCGTGACCCACTCCTCTGTATGGACTCCGACGGTTTTCGTATCTTTAGGTCAAGAGGTTTGAACACTTACACGGAGGTAACAACCATGAACACATCAGTACTTGAACGACCGGAGGCGGAGCAGGCAACGCCGGCACCCGTCGTCGCTTTGAAGCGTCGCACCATCGACGGCGTCCTGATCAGCATCGGCGTCGTCGCCGCTGTGGTCTTCGCCATCGCCGGTGCACTGCTGACCTGGGGTCACAACTTCGCCGCCAACTACGTCGGCGACGAACTGGCCTCGCAACACATCAGCTTCCCCTCGGCCGACGCACTGATCAAGGGCGAGCGCGCCGACCTGGTGAAGTTCGCAGACCACAAGGTCGACACCGGGAAAGAAGCAGAAGGCTACGCCAGCTTCATCAACGGTCACCTGCAATGCATCGCCAACGGCGCCACCTACGCCGACCTCGGTACTCCCGAGAGCGCAGCCAAGGCTGACGTCAAGGCCGCCGTCGACGCCGGCAAGCCGCAGGCAACGATCGACGAACTGCAAGCCAAGGCAGATGGATTCACCAACCAGCGCAACACGCTCTTCAAGGGCGAGACGCTGCGTGGCCTGCTCCTGTCGGCCTACGCCTGGTCCACCGTCGGAATGATCGCCGGGATCGCAGCAATCGGCGCCTTCATCGCCGCTGGCCTCATGGCGATCCTCTCAGTGCTGGGAATCTTCCACCACCGCAAGACCCCCAAGGCCGCCTGAGCCCTCCGCAGAGCGGAACGACAAGTGCCCGGCCCCGTCGGCCGGGCACTTTCGCGTTCACCGTTCCGGTCCTGCCGAGGAAAATTGGGGTTACGGTGACCGCCGTGCCTGCCGATGATCCTCAGGTGCCATCGGTGCCGTTCGATCCCTCGAGGTGGGCTGACCTCGTCGCGGCCATCGCCGACGGCCAACCCCACGCCATCGAGGAAATGTTCGGCGAGATGCAGCCGCGCCTGCTGCGGTTCCTGCGCTCGCAGGAGCCTCGCGCCGCCGACGATCTTGCGGCGGAGGTCTGGCTGGCGGTCGCCGGTGGGATCTCGCGTTTCGACGGCGACTGGTCCGACTTCCGGGCGTGGGTGTTCTCGATCGCTCGACGACGACTGGCCGACCATCGCCGAACCGCGGTCCGCCGGCGCACCGACGTCGTCGACGTGCACACCTTCGAGGATCACCGTGCCGATGACACTCCGGAGGACGAAGCGCTCGACAAGATGTCGGGCCAGCAGGCCGCGGCATTGATCACCTCGGTCCTCAGCGGTGATCAGGCCGAGGTACTGCTGTTGCGCGTGCTGGCCGATCTCGACATCGATCAGGTAGCGGCGATCATGCAACGATCGCCGAACTGGGTCAGGGTGACCCAACATCGCGCGGTGCGAACCCTGGCCAGGCGGCTCGGTCCGAAGATTGTTGTAATGCGATGAGCGGCTGGGACGATCTTCACGGTGTGACACCACCGCGGATCTCGCCTGAAGACGCCGAGCGGCTGCTCAGCGGCGCACCCGGCGCCGACGCGATCCACGACTTTGCCGAGATCAACGCTGTCTTCGACGCCCTCCGTGGGCCCGCCGAGCCAGCTGAGCTCCAAGGTCTGCACTCTGCGCTCGTTGCCTTCGGGGCCGCGGTTGTCACTACGCAACCCGATCCCTCCACTGCAAGGACACGACCGATGATTCGCAAGCTCCTGACGGGGAAAGCAATCGCAACGATCGGCGTGGTCACACTGATCTCGGCAGGCGCCGCCGCTGCCGCCGGCGTGGTGCCGACACCGTTCTCCGCATCGAGGCCGCTGGCGGCGACATCGACCGAGCACGAGGCCGACGACGACAGCGATTCGACCGACGAGACTCTCGCCGGCGTCACCACTTCGAGTTCCGAGGTTTCAACCACCGAATCGACCGAGGTCGACGCCGCCAAGGCTGCCGCTGCTGACGCCGCCGAGACCACCGACAGCACGGACAGTACCGACGGCGAAGGTCCGGACGTGAACGGTCCGGCAAAGTTCGGGTTGTGCACCGCCTACGCGGCCCGCACCAAGCACGATGACACGACCACCACGACGGAAGCTGCGGCGACACCGCCAGCAGAGCCCGTCACGACCAGTGCTGACAGCGATCTGCCGGTGCCCTTCCAGGCGTTGAGCGACGCTGCCGACGCTGCCGGCCAGAGCGTTGCCGACTTCTGCGCCGACGCGGTGCCCGACGGATCCGCCGACGCACCAGGCAAGTCCGCCGACAACCCCTCCGCAACCGCACCAGGCAAGTCCGCCGACAACCCTTCGGCAACCGCACCAGGCAAGTCCGCCGACAACCCCTCCGCAACCGCACCAGGCAAGCCAGACAACAACCCCCCGGTTACCGCCACAGGCGAGCCAGCCACCAAGCCGTCAGCGACGGCGCCTGGCAAGCCGGACAATCCCGGTGGCGGTCACGGCAAGCCATGATCGTGTTGTCCGTACACACCCGAGTCGACTCATCCGACAGCCCCATAGAACCGAAGGTCAGTCCCTCGGTTGATGTGCCTCGCACCACGGCGTGCGAAGCCCTCAACACGATCTTGCTGAAGAGCCCCGGCAACCCCTCGATGTGGTTGTTCAAGTAGCGCGACGGGCGCTGAGGTCCGGCCGTCAGAAGGCCTGCAAGAGCCGAGTGGTCTCCGGGTCCATGAAGCCGTCGATCGTCGCTCGGGTCTCCCGATCGAGCGCAGTGCGGATGTTCGTGCTCGCGGTCTCGTTCAGCACGCGCTTCATCGCCCGCACCGACAGTGGGGGCAGCGCAGCAAGTTGGCGGGCCACCTGTTCAGCCGACTCGATGAGTTGATCGTCGGGAACCACACGCCACGCCACGCCCAGTCGATGCAGTGTCGCGGCGTCGTAGCGCTCACCGAGGAACAGCATCTCCCTGGCCGTGTTCAGCCCCACCAGGGCCGGCAGCAACGACGTGACCCCACCGGTGACGAAGAGGTTCAACGACACCTCCGGGAAGAATGCTCGAGCGCTTGCCGCCCAGATCGGGAAGTCGCAGTTGATCGCCCATTCGAATCCCCCGCCGACAGCCCATCCATTGATGGCACCAACCACCGGCTTGGCGCCGAAGGCGATGGCCACGGTCGCCCGCTGGATCGCTTCGACGAGATCGGCGGCCTGCGCCTCGTTCTCGGGATGCGCGTGCTCGCGGCGGTCGTCGCCCGCGCAGAACGCCCGGCCTGCCCCGGTGAAGATGATCGCTGCCGTGGAGTCGTCGGCGTTGGCGTCGTCGAACGCAACCGCGACGTCGTCGATGAGTTGACGGTTCATCGCGTTGAGACGGTCCGGGCGATTCATGGTGATCGTGCGCACACCGTCGGCGGCGAGATGACTCGTCACGGTCTGGTACTGGCGTCCGCTCATCGGGCTTCCCTTCGAATGCACAGCATTCCGTCGGTCGACTGACCGCCAGTACGCTACCCGCAATGAATCGATCGATCGATCAGTCGGGTGCTCGACAGTCGATGCACGACCGTGTCAACCAGGTCGCGGTCAGCCTGTTCTCGCGTCAGGGATTCGCGGCAACCGGTATTCGTGACATCGGGCGCGAGTTGGGCCTCACATCGGCGACGCTGTACCACTACGTCGCCAACAAAGAGGACCTGCTCGTCGGTGTTATGGAGGCCTGCCTGCGCGAGTACCTGCGTGGCGGACACGAGGCCGTGGCCTCGTCTCCCGACGCCGTGGTGCAGCTGTGTCGCCTCGTGCACTTTCACGTCGCCGCGGAGTGTGTGAACCCGATGACGTCACAGGTCACCGACCGCGAGCTGAGATCCCTGACCGGCGCGAACCGGGCTCGGATCATCGACCTCCGCGACGAGTTCGACTCGCTGTACCGGGCGGTCATCGAGGCGGGCACCGAGCAAGGCTGCTTCGATCTGATCGATCCCCGCGTCTCCCGGTTGGTGCTGGTCGAGATGTGCAACGGCGTGGCCAACTGGTATCGCGTCGACGGCGGCCTGTCGATCGTCGAGCTGCAGGATCGCTATGCGGCCCTCGCCCGACGGGTGGTCGGTGCACGGTCCACAAAGCGCGTCGCGATGTTTGCCGACCTGATCCCGACGCGGTTGGCCAGCGAGCCATCGGATGGGGGCGCGTGACGACGATCGACGCGCTGCTGGCGACGCGGGCCGAGTCTCACCCGCACCACTGCTTCGTCCGGTTTGCCGGAGCGGAGTACTCGTTCGACGAGATGCACCGGTGGTCCGACCACCTCGCGGCCGAGCTGGCCGATCTCGGTGTGTGCCGAGGCGACCTCGTGCCGGTGATGATGTCCAACTGCCCGGAGTTCGTCGCCGGCTGGTTTGCGCTGTGCAAGCTCGGAGCAGTGGCGACGCTGATCAACACCGCCATGCGCGGACCAGCCCTGATCCACGCGTTCAACCTCAGCAACGCGACCATAGCGATCGTCGACCGGTCGCTGCTGGAATCACTGGAATCCGTCCGACCATCGCTTCGGCACCTGACGCGGCTGGTTGTCAACGGCGACGGCACGACAGCCGACCAGATCGCCGGGCTCGAAGCGACGCCCTTCCCGATCGCAGCGAGCGCAAAGCGCGTGCTGGCGAACTCGGATACGGCCACTCACGCGTTCGATCCAGCGATGGTGATGTTCACGTCGGGGACAACCGGCCCGTCGAAGGGTTGCGTTCTGTCACACCGCTATGCGGTCCGCCAGGCCGAGTTGATGATCGAACGCCTCGCGCTGCGGCCCGACGACGTGCTGTATTGCCCGTTCCCGCTGTTCCATCTCGACGCGACCGTGCTGACGGTGATGCCGGCCCTGGTGCTGGGCACCACCGCCGCGATCGGTCGTCGCTTTTCGGTGACGGGGTTCTGGCCCGAGATCCGGGAGTTCGGCGCAACCGTGTTCGACTTCATGGGCGCCACGCTGACGATGCTGCACAAGGTCGCGTCCGAGGCCGACGATCGCAACAATCCGGTGCGGCTCGCGTGGGGCGTGCCCGTGCCGGAGTTCGCCGACGAGTTCGAGGCCCGCTTCGACCTCCGCTTGATCGAGTTGTACGGCTCCACCGACGCCGGTGTGCCGATCTATCACCCGGTCGACGTGCCGCGGCGACCAGGGTCGTGCGGACGGGTCGTCGACGGGTACGACGTGCGGTTGTTCGACGACAACGACATCGAGGTCGAACCGGGGAGCATCGGCGAGATCGTCATCCGAGCGAACGAGCCGTCGATCATGTCGAGCGGCTACTTCGGCATGCCCGAGGCGACCGTCGCCGCGAATCGCAACCTGTGGTTTCACACCGGCGACCTCGCCCGCCGGGACGACGACGGCTACTTCTACTTCGTCGGGCGGCGCGCCGAGTCGATCAGAAGGCGCGGCGAGAACATCTCAGCGTTCGAGATCGAAGAGGTCGTCAAGCTGCACCCGGCCGTGCTCGACGCGGCCGCGTATGGGGTGCTCAGCGAACTCACCGAGGAGGACGTGATGGTCGCGGTCGTCGCCCGACCCGGCCACATCGCCGACCCGAGATCGCTGATCGATTTCTGCGAAGCCGGAATGGCCCGTCATATGGTCCCGCGCTACGTCGACATCGTCGATCACCTGCCGCGCACACCGACCGAGAAGGTCGAGAAGCGCACGCTGGTCGAACGTGGCATCAGCTCGACGACGTGGGACCGCGAGCGCGCCTGACGACCTCAGGTTCAGGTCGAACGACGTGTGCGTGGCCCGACGTGAGCCACCCGGCTGGGCACGGCGTGACCGACGAACGACTCCACCAGCAGCGCCGCGTCGATCAGCCGGTCGACATCGATGCCGGTGTGCACGCCGAGGTCGTCCAACAACGCAACCAGCTCTTCGGTGGCGACGTTGCCGGCCGCGCCGGCAGCAAACGGAGAGCCACCAAGGCCGCCCACCGACGCATCGAAACGCGACACGCCGGCCACCATCGCGGCATACGCGTTCAGCAAGCCGGTGCCCCGTGTCTCGTGCAGGTGCAGCCCGACATCGACACCCGTGGCCGCAAGGAGTTCCGTCACCAGCCGCGGCGTCGCCATGCCGGTCGTGTCGGCCGCGGTGATGTTGGTTGCTCCGACATCGCGCAAGCGCGCACACATCGCGGCGATGACGCCTGGCCCGATGTCGCCCTCGTACGGCGAGCCGAAGGCACACGAGACGACCGCGTCGACCGGTGGGCAGTCGGGCATGGAACAGATCGCCGCTATCTGGGCGATCGATTCCTCGATCGACATCCGCACGTTGCGCTCGTTGTAACCGGGCGACGCAGAGATCGTGACCGTCAGCTCGTCGACGCCGCAGTCGATGGCCATCTCGGCGCCGCGCAGGTTGGGCACGAGCGCGGCGCGCACCACGCCAGGCAGGTTGCCGACCGCAGCCACCACCGCCGCCGCGCCGGCCATCGATGGCACTGCCTTGGCGCTGACGAACGCGGCAAGCTCGAGGTGCGTGACACCACTGGCAACGATGGCTTCGATCAGCTGCACGCGCTGACCGACCTCCAATGGCGCCTCGGCTTGCAGGCCGTCACGCGCCCCGACATCACGAATCTGCACGGCTGACGGGAGCACAGGCACAAGAATCGAGGCTACAGCACGTCCATCTGAAGGTCCGATCGATCGATCGATCGAAGCTAGCCTGCTGGCGGCAAGGAGCAGCATGACCAACCCCGAATCAAGCGACGCCGATGTCGACGTGAACGAACGGCGAACCCAGCGAGCGCTCGCCGGCAACCTGGCCAAAGAAGGCGCCAAGCTGGCTCGTCAGAACAAGCTGTTCGTCCGCGATCGCATCGCGCTGCTCGTCGACGCCGGCTCGTTCGTCGAGGACGGCCTGCTCGCCAACACGATGGCAACCGACCTGCCGGCCGACGGCGTCGTCACGGGTGTTGGGCGCGTCGTTGGCCGGACCGTGTGCATCGTGGCCAACGACCCGACGGTGAAGGCTGGTTCATGGGGTGCGCGGACCGTCGAGAAGATCGTGCGCATGACGGAATACGCCCTGCGGCACGAACTGCCGATCTTCTGGTTCGTCGATTCCGCGGGGGCCCGCATCACTGACCAGGTCGACCTGTTCCCCGGCCGCCGTGGTGCCGGCCGCATCTTCTCCAATCAGGTCAAGTTGTCGGGGAAGGCGCCGCAGATCTGCTGCCTGTTCGGCCCATCCGCCGCCGGCGGCGCCTACATCCCGGCGTTCTGCGACGTGATCATCATGGTCGAAGGAAACGCGTCGATGTACCTCGGCTCGCCGCGCATGGCCCAAGAGGTCATCGGCGAGCAGGTGACCCTCGAGGAGATGGGCGGGGCGCGCATGCACGCCACCGTCTCGGGCTGTGGCGACAACTTGGCCACCGACGACGCCGATGCGATTGCCCAAGCGAAGTTGATGTTCTCGTACCTGCCGTCGTCGTGGCGAGGGCGACCCGAGGCGGTCGAGCCGGAGCCACCGGCTGCAATCCTGACCAGGGCCGTGCTGCCCGACGTCGAGGCGGCGGGCTATGACATGCACCGGTTCATCGACGGTGTCGTCGACGAAGGCAGCCTCTTCGAGATCAAGCCACTGTTCGCGCCCGAGTTGATCACCGGGTTCGCCCGCCTCGACGGCAACTCGATCGGCGTCGTCGCCAGCAACCCGATGCACAAAGGTGGCGTGTTGTTCGGCGACTCGGCCGACAAGGCAGCGCGGTTCGTGTGGATGTGCGATGCCTACAACATCCCGCTGCTGTTCCTCGCCGACGTGCCCGGCTTCATGATCGGAACCCAGGTCGAGCGCGCCGGCATCATCCGGCACGGGGCCAAGATGGTCACGGCCGTCACCGAGGCAACGGTGCCCAAGATCTGCGTCGTCGTCCGCAAGGCCTACGGCGCGGGGCTCTATGCGATGTGCGGCCCGGCATTCGATCCGATCGCCACCCTGGCGCTGCCGACCGCCAAGATCGCCGTGATGGGCCCCGAGGCCGCGGTCAATGCCGTGTTCGCCAACAAGATCGCCGAGATCGCCGACCCAGCGGAGCGCGAAGCGTTCATCACCGCTCGCCGGCGCGAGTACGAAGAGGACGTCGACCTCTACCGACTCGCCAGTGAGCTGATCGTCGACGCCGTCGTACCGTTCGAAGCCCTCCGCCTCGAACTGATCAACCGCTTTGCGTCAGCGGACCCCGACGATCGCCACGCAGTCACCAAGCGCCACGCCGTCTTCCCCGGTTGAGGCTGAGCTCGGGTGCGGCCATTTTCGAGCACCGGTTGAGCCCAAGGGCCGCATATGCCCCTGGGCCCAATTCGCGCCCAGCGCTGCCAGGCTCGTCGATGTTGGACCAGAGATCAGGACGATTCGCTGTCGCCGCGCTGGCCCGGTAGTACGTCGATCTCGGACTGGTGCCAGACAGGAGAATCGCCGGCGGCCTCGACGTTGAAGCCGTAGTCGTAGACCAGCGTCCCGCCGAAGGTCGCACCGAGTGAGACCAATGCGGCGATCACGACGGACAGCACGACGATCCCGGTCGGGGTCACCAACTCGGTGTGGTAGTCGTTGAGCCGCCACGCGACATCGACCAGCGCCAGCACGGTGACCGTCAGCATGATTGTCGCGTGAGTGTTGATCGTGCGCCGCGCCTGCGTGCCGGCCTCCGACGACTTCCACGCATCCCACAAACCCGTTAGCGCAGCCAGCACAGACACAGCGGCCCCGGCGACGAAGGTGAAGGTTCCGGCATGCCACATCTCTCGTGCCCAGGCGTGGTCGCTGCCACCGATCGACGAGATGACATCGAAGGCGGCAGCCAGGATGTACGCCACAATCGGGAAGTCGGTCAGCGGCGGATGCATCGGTTTGCCTGACCACCCACGCAGGCCGTTGAAGGTGCGGCCCTTCAGGGTCAGTGTTGGACGGATCGAGAATCTTCTCATCGCTTCTCCTTGTTGGTGTCGAGGTTTGGTGGTTTGGGTCGCTTACCGGCGCCGGCTTCAGCCGGCGGGCTCGCCAAGTCGCACGCAACACAGCCCGGGGGTCGGCTCGAGCCGGGCTTCGAGATGGGCATCCTCGAGGCCGTCCACGAGGCCGCTCAGAAGCTGCAGGTTCATCCCGCAGACGAGATCGGTGTAGTCCTCGGCCAAGGCGTGGAAAGGACAGTTGACCAGCGTGACATCGGCGCCATCGCGGCGAGGTTCGTATCCACAGTCGATGAGCACGCCGATCGCCGCATCGCGCAACGCTGATTCCGTCGGCCGCGGTCCGACGCTGCCGCGGGCTTCGTCGCCGAGGGCGCGACCAGCGCGTCTGGCGACCGTCCGCAGCGCATCGCCGATCGAGGTTCCGTCGCGTTCAGCCTCGGTGACCGCCTTGGCCAGCAGCCGTCCGGCGAGCTCGTAGTCACGCTGCGGCAGGCTGACGGCGAGCTCGCGTGGCGATCGGCGGTACAGCTTGGCGGGTCGTCCGGCACCGGGACCGCGGCGCCCCGGCGGGCGGGCATACTCGACTGCGAGCAGACCGTCATCGACGAGCTTGTCGAGATGGAACTTGGCCACATGACGGGCAACGCCAACGCCCTCGGCGGCCTCGTCTCGATTCACGGGGCCCGCCTGGGCGACGACGTAGCGGTACAACGCCCGACGCAGCGGATCGCCAAGGGCGGCGATCCCAGTGATCTGCGCGTCGAACGCTGCGCTGGAAGTCGGCGGTGCGCTGCTGGTGTGATCGTCAGAGGTCATCGCGTTCCTTCTAAAGGAGAAATCTGTTGACTAAATTACTGCAGACTTCTATAGTTAAGATTACTATCCTTTAGATACGGAGGCAACCCCAATGACCAGCACGCTGGACAACGCACCCGCGACCCGTCAGCCCTCGACTTGGAGGCGCACCGACCCCGCCTACCAGGCGTTCTGGCTCCTCCGGACTGGTTTCACGGTGGCGCCGATCCTCTTCGGCGTCGACAAGTTCGCTCACGTGCTGGTCAATTGGGACCGGTACCTCGCCCCACGCATCTCCGATCATCTCCCCGGCACTCCCCACCAAGCGATGTACATCGTCGGCATCATCGAGATCGTGGCCGGCCTCGTCGTTGCCCTGCGCCCGCGGTTCGGCGGGTACCTGGTCGCCGCCTGGCTGGTCGGGATCATCGTCAACCTGTTGCTGATCCCCGGCTTCTACGACATCGCCTTGCGCGACTTCGGGCTGTTCATCGCCGCCCTCGCGTTGGCCCGGCTGGCCGCAGCGTTCACCGCTCGCGGATCCACGTCCGACTGACACCAATCCACCCACACCGATCAAGGAGCCCCCCATGCACTCTCCGACCCATTTCCGCCCCGCGCTCATCGCCGGCGCGATCGCCGTCACCCTCTTCGCGACGTCGTGCTCGTCAGACTCGAACGACCGCGCTGCACCGCCGACGACGGCCGCCCAGACCAACCTTCGCACCACCATGC
>JANPOJ010000561.1:0-2563 GCA_031427935.1 Ilumatobacteraceae bacterium
ATCTCTCGGCGTCAACGTCGACCTGCAGGGCATCGTGCTCGCCGGATTCGTCATCGGAGCTCTCGGAGTGCTCGATGACGTCACCGTCACCCAAGTGTCCGCCGTGGCAGAGCTCCACGCCGCTCAGCCGGCTCTCACGCCTCGTCAGCTCTACCGATCAGCGGTGACCATCGGTCGAGACCACATCTCCTCAACCGTCAACACACTTTTCCTCGCCTACGCCGGAGCTGCCTTGCCTCTTCTCTTGCTGTTCACACAGGCAAATCAATCTGTGGGATCCCTCGCCGGCCGCGAGGTCATCGCCACCGAGATCATCCGAGCACTCGTCGGCTCGATCGGCCTTGTCTCCGCCGTCCCGATCACCACTTGGCTCGCTGTGAAGGCGCTGAACCTCAGGCCAGTGCAGACACTCGGGACAGGCCCTGCATCTGCCGGCGAGTCGTTCGCTTAGTCGCCGAGAGACCGACACGCGAGCTACGGAAGTCAGATCAGCGCCGACACCCACGTCGATCTCGTTAGACGTAATTCTCTGGAGACCAGCCGACTCTACGGACAGGGCGCCATTCGGACCGCGCTCGGCTGGCAGTTGGCGATCGAGATCCTCGAAGAATCGTTGAGTCGCCCGGACTGTCCGCCCCCCAGCGGTCACTGCGCTGGCGACCCAGAACCCGCGAGGTGCGCCTCGAAGCGAGCCCGCACCTTGGCGAGGAACTCTTTGGGTACATCGTCGAGGCTTTCCGCGACGCTGGCGTCGAAGATCGCATCCTGCTCGGCCGGAGTCATCCGCTCCAGCTCCTCCGCGGTCCAGATCTTCTGCGCCATCAGTCGATTGTATCCGGGACGTTGTAGCGCGTGCCGGTAACCCGCCGCCCACTGGTCGTGGTTCACGGCGACGCGATCCTCACGACGTCGTATCCATTCGGTTGGGTGAGTGGCCGCATCGTTGTGGGCGTGCGGACACTCAGCCTGGCCGGCAACGTCTCGGGAGCGATCATTCGTCGTGGAGTAGTGGCAGTCGTCTGACGCGGATGCGTTCGTCGGTGATCACGGCCACAGCGCCCGTAGCCAGATCGTCGGCGAGGTCGGATTCGTACGGAATCCTTCGCAGTGCATTGACATTTATCGATGTAGTCGATACCATCACTGCATCGACAAACGTCAATGTGTTGTTGGCGTCGTTTCTAGGAGGAAATCAGATGTCCCGTGTCCAACTGGCCCTCAATGTGGCTGACCTCGACGCTTCGATCGAGTTCTATCGCAAGCTGTTCAAGACCGAGCCGGCAAAGATCCGCGAGGGCTATGCCAACTTCGCGATCGCTGACCCGCCGCTGAAGCTGGTCCTGTTCACCGGCATGGGCGAACCCGGCTCGTTGAACCACATCGGCGTCGAAGTCGAAGACGCCGACGCTGTGCAAGCAATGATCGCTCACGCCAACGATCTCGGCCTCGATCAGAAGGTCCGGGAGAACACCTCGTGTTGCTTCGCCGTCCAGGACAAGACGTGGGTCAGGGGTCCTGAGAACGATTGGGAGTTCTACTTCGTCAAGGGCGACGCACCGACAATGTCGTACGCCGACGACGACGAGGCCTCTCGCTGGTCTGTCGAGCACGATGCCTCGCAGATGGAGACAGTTCCGGCGGAAAGGTCGACCTGTTGCTGAACGGGGACTCCGCGCCGCGTGGCGAGGCACAAAACGACGTAGTTGAATGGGTCTTTGGGCCCTGGGGCCGTTGTGAATGAACGGCACACTCGGGTTGTGGATGATTCAACGATTGTTGAACAGTTCCGGGAACTCGGTGACCCGATCCGGTGGGCAGTCGTTCACGAACTGCAGGGTGGCACTCGGTGCGCATGCCGGCTGGCCGAGCTGCCGGGCTCGAACGGCGAATAGTCGCTGTCGGATGAGCACGTCGGCCGACGCTGTCCGAACCGAGGACACCGATGTCCTGCACCGACTGTCGATGCTGGACCGGTTCCTGCCCGCGTGGATCGGGGTGGCGATGGTGGTGGGGCTGGTGCTTGGCCGTGCAATCCCCAAGCTCGACGAGTGGCTCGACCGGGTGAAGATTGGAACGGTGTCGCTGCCGATCGCGATCGGCCTGCTGCTGATGATGTACCCGGTGCTGGCCAAGGTGAAGTACCGACACCTCGACGAAGCCGTGCGCGATCGCCGCTCGTTGTGGCTGTCGTTGTTGTTGAACTGGGTGATCGGCCCGGCAGTGATGTTCGCCCTTGCGTGGCTGTTGCTTCCAGACCTTCCCGAGTATCGGACCGGGCTGATCATCGTCGGTTTGGCAAGGTGCATTGCCATGGTGTTGATCTGGAACGACCTCGCCTGCGGTGACCGCGAACTGGCCGCGGTGCTCGTGGCGATCAACTCCTTGTTCCAGATCGTTGCCTACTCGTTGCTCGGCTGGTTCTACCTCAAGGTCCTGCCGGGATGGCTCGGACTACATGCCGCGAAGCTCGACGTGAGCATGTGGGAGATCGCCAAGGTCGTGCTGATCTTCCTCGGCGTGCCACTTGCTGCGGGATTTCTCACCCGAACCATCGGCGAGCGGA
>JANPOJ010000562.1:0-4525 GCA_031427935.1 Ilumatobacteraceae bacterium
CGATGCGTGTGGCGGCACCTACATCGCCGGTGGCGACTTCTGGATGCTGCACGCCTGGGTCGTGCCGGGCTGGGACAACCGCAAGGGCGACTTCGCCCCCTTCAACCCCAAGCTGTGCCCGCCCACCGTCGGCACCCCCGATGTGAACCGCTGCCCCAACTGAGATCATGGCTGTTCAGATCATCGACCCGCTCGCTCAGCAGCGATTGTGTGACGTCCGGCGGTGCTGCGGCGCAGCCCGCGCCGCCGATCTCAGGGTAGGTAGTCCTTCGCCGACACGGCCTCGAAACCCTCAATGGTCACGACCGCGCCGCCCGCAACGTATTCGGCGACGGGAAAGGTGAACGAGCAGATCGTCGGGTACTTCGCGGCTGCTCCACACTCGATTGCTGCGCCGCCTGGCCACTGTGTCAGGCCGCTTGTCGAACCGAGGAATGTGTACAGCGACTGACCTGTGACTGCGTCACCGTTCGCCGCCATCATGTCGGAGTACTTCGCAAGCGACATCACCTCGATCACTCCGAGAGCGCCAAGACCTAGCGCGGTCGAGTCGACGTCTTCTGGTGCCACTCCGAGCGCCGGGGCCAAGATTGCCTGCAAGATTGCCAGTTCAGGCGTGTCCTGCTGAGTCTGCACCCCAACGAACGACCAACCGATTGCGTCGTCACCCACCTCGCTGAGCACTGCCTTTCCGGAACAGATGGCAGTCGTGATGACTGGGATGGTGATTCCCAGTGCCGCCCGACCACGAATCGTGCCGATACAGCCGTCATCGGAATAGAGCGAGACCAACAGGTCGGGGTTGCCCTTGGCTGCCTCGCGCATCAGCCCTTGGTACCCGGCGTCGGTCTCGTTGTCGCCGCCCTTGACGGTGATGTGCGAGATCCCGGCAATATCGAGCGCGGCGGTGAGCGCTGCTTCGGTCCCGTTTGAACCGGGGTTGTCGCTGCTGACGATGGCGACGCTCGAAGCCCCGAAGTGGTCTTTTGCAACGGCGGCCATGGCCCCCGTGGTCGTGGCGTTGCCGCCCGTCAGGAACAGCGCGTTCGCGGTGTAGTCGCCAGGCAGAATCGGAAGCACCCCGATGACTGGAATGCCAGCAGCGGTGTACGTGGCATAGTCGGGGAACAGATCGAGGCCCAGGAGGACGAGTTCGACGTTCTTGCCGGCCAGTTCCTGGGCACACGCCTGCGAGGTCTCCGGCGAGCCCTTCACAGCGCAGTTCTCGAGCTTGATCGGTCGGCCGCCGAAACCACCGTGCAGATTCAAGTAGTCGACTGCAGCGGAGACATCGACGCGGATCTCGGGGAAGTCCAAACCGGGTGTCCCCTCGCTGTTGACGAGCCCGATCACCATCTGCTTGCCCGCGGGTGGTGCAAGGCTGGGGAACGCCGAGGACGGGTCGTTCACCGTGGTGTCAGGGGTCGAGGTGTCAGGGGTCGACGTCTCTGCGGTCGACGTGTCAGGCGAGGAGGTCTCTGGCGGTGAAGACGGGGCAGCCGAGGTCGGGGCTCCGGCCGCCTGGGTGCCGGATGCACCCGACGATGGTGACGTCGTGCCGTCGCTACACGCCGCGGCCAACAGCGACATCGACGCGAGGCTGGCGCTCCACCACGCAGTAGAGCCTCTGCGACGCGACGAACGGGTCGGTGATGTGTTCATGTTCTCCCCACTTTCAAGAATTCGGCCGAGCCGAGGTCTTCCGATTCGGTGTGTGAACTGCGACCCAGTTGCCGTGGAACCCGAAGGGCACCCGCGGGAGGTGCACGGTCGCGACCGGCTCGGCGCTCATCGACGAGGCGTCGAAGATCATGAAGTCGCTCTCGTGGCTGGCTGCGTCGTAGACGTACGTCATCAAGTAGCCGTCGTCTTCTGCAACACCGTTTGCCGACGGAACAAACACCGTTTCGCCCGGCAACCTGCCCATCCCGACGTCGATCTGCGAACGCTCGCCCGTCGTGCGATCGTACTTGAGGATGGCCCCAGCGGCCGACAGCGGCTCCTCGAATGCGGACTCCGTGGCGTTCGCCATCATGTAGCCGTAGCGATGCTCGAGCCCGACGACCGAGTCCGCGACGCGGGGGAACTCTGCGGGCAGGTCGTCGACCTGCTCCTGGCGGACGCTCCCAGCGGAAGTGTCGATCGTCCAACGATGCAGCGCGGGCGCCGGAAAGTCCATCGGGCTGTCGCGCCAGATGTGGTCGAGGCGGGCTACGTCGATGACGATCGAGTTGCCGTCCTCATAGGCGTTCATCGAGTGAAAGACGTAGCACGGGTCGATGTCGTACCACGTGACGTCGGCGTCGTTTCCAATGCGCGGCATCACACCCAGGCGGGCCGGATACGAATCGCTCCAATGGATTGGCATCTCACCGCGCATTGCCATGTCGATGTCGAACACGGCTGGAAGATCCATGAAGATGATGTAGTTACTGGTGACGTTGAAGTCGTGCATCATCGTCGGTCCACCCACGGTGATGTTCTCGACTTGAGCGAGTTCGCCGTTGGCCGACACTCGGAGGTAGGTGAGGTAGGGCTCGAACAGTGAGTACCCGAACGCCAGAAGTTCGCCGGTGACTGGGCAGACCTTCGGGTGAGCGGTGAACGAACCCTTCAACGCGCCGCCGAAGTCGTGAGGCCCGACAGTCTCCAACCCGCCGTCGAGCACGTACGGAAAGTGGCCTTCCTCGAGTGCGAGCAAGCGGCCGGCGTGACCGATGATGTTCGTGTTGGCCTTCGACGCGGTCATGTCCGTGAGGCTGGAATCGAGATCGATCGCCGCTTGATCCGGGTGGGCGATGAATGGTGTTGCTACGTAGCGATTTCGGTACCACTCGGCCTTGCCATCTCGCAACCGAATGCCATGAATCATGCCATCACCGAGAAACGGGTGGTCGGCGTAACCGGTCAGCGGGTTCGCTCCGTTGCGAACGTAGCGCCCGTCCAGTTCCGCAGGGATGTTGCCGGTGACGCGCAGATCGGTGAGCGTGCGTTCTTCAGAAAGAGGTGCCCAGTTACCGCGGAGGAACAGAGGAAGGTCTTCGGTCGTCGACATGATCGTTCAGCGCAGGATACGGTCGGGGATCCAGCTGCCGTGCGCCCCATACGGCACTCTCCTGGGCAGGTGGATGGTTGCGACCGGCGCTGCGGAGAAATCTTGCGCATCGATGATGAGTAGCCGTGACTCGCCCGTGTTCGTATCGTGCGCCAGGCTGATGACCCAGCCCTCGTCCTCGCCGGAATCGACAGCCGCCGGCGCGAAGACCGGCTCGGCGCCGCGCACGCCGTCACCGAGTTGGTGCTCCCGACAGGTGCCGTCGTGCAGGTCGTACTTCCACAACGCCGAGCCGTAGACCGGCTCCTCGCTGTTGCCCTCTCCGCCCAATGCCATCAGGTAGCCGTAGCGGGCATCGAGGCCGATCATCCGGTCGTCGACGCGGCCGAAGTCGCCGGGTCGATCGTCGATCTGCTGCTCGGTGACCGTTCCCTTGGCCAGGTCGATCGTCCAGCGCCACAGCCTGCCCACTTCGGCATAGTCGTCGTTGCTCGTGCCGAAGGCTTCGGGCTGGCGAGACACGTGCAGGACGATGGTGTCGCCTTGCTCATGCGCGTTGACAGGGTGGAAGACGAAGCACGGCTCGATTTCGAACCAGCGGACATCGGCGTTCGTGCCGTTTCTGGGCATCACGCCCAAACGTGCGCCGGCGTCGCGATTGAACATGAACGGGAAACCGCTCGCCAGCGCGCCGAGATCGAAGCAGACGGGAAGATCCATGAAGACCACGTAGTTCTGCGTGACGTTGAAGTCGTGCATCATCACCATGTTCGGGATGTCGATCCCTTCGAGCTGCTGCAGCACGCCGTCGGCCCCGATGCGGATGTAGTGGAGATATGGCGGCTCCATGCTGAGGTAGCTGAACGCGACGAGTTCGCCCGTGATCGGGCACACCTTCGGGTGGGCGGTCATCGAGCAGGTCAGGGCTCCGTTGTAGTTTTGCACCCCCAGCGTGTTCAGTTCGTTGTCGATGCGCCACGGCCAATGGCCCTCTTCGAGGCACAGGATCTCGCCATTGTGGGGCATCACGTGGGTGTTGCCCGTCCCGCGGGTGAGGTCGCCCATTCCAGCCATCGGGTCGGGAAGCGGGTCGGAGATGTTTGGGGTCTGCACGAACCGGTTGCGATACCACTCGGCCTTGCCGTTGGCGAGACGAACACCGTGGACCATCCCGTCTCCGAAGAACCAGTGATCCGAGCGACCCGACGCTGGATTCGGCCCGGTGCGCAGGTAGGTGCCCTGCAGCTGGGGAGGAATGGTGCCGTCGACGTGTAGATCCGTCTCGGTGAGTTCGTCGAGCACAGGGGCCCAGTTGCCCCGAAGGTGCCACTTCGTCGCGCTCTCGGTTGCGGTCATGGTGACGCTCCTGCAATTGGGTTCGGTGGTGAGTGGCTGTGTTCGGCTTCGCGTCGAGCGACTACGAGTTGACTTCCGGTGACCGAGCCCACATCAGGTTCGCGTCGAAGCTGA
>JANPOJ010000563.1:0-9480 GCA_031427935.1 Ilumatobacteraceae bacterium
GCGCTGCCGCAGGTTGCCGGCGTCGCACTGAACATCGGCGAGTTGCAGGTGCAGGGATATCTGCCGACCGGAGTGACGTGCACCAGTGACCTCGGTCTCGACGTCACGGAACCCGGCGATGCGATCACGGTGACGCCAGGCCTTGCCGAAGACATCATCTGCACGATCACCAACGACGACGTACGCCCCGGGCTCACCGTGGTCAAACACGTCGTGAACGACAATGGCGGCGATGCCGTGGTCAGCGACTTCGTGCTGCAGGTCAACGACACGCAGGTCAGTTCCGGCAAGCTCAACCAGTATCCCGCCGCAGCTGCATTGGTGATCAGCGAGGTTCAGATCCCTGGTTACGCCGCCACCGGCACCGTCTGCGTCAGCGATCAGGTCGAGTCGAACAACGCCCTCAGCGTGTCAACCGGTGGCGCCACGGTCACGCTGTCACCGGGCGAGTCCGTGCGATGCACCATCACCAACGACGATCAGGCGCCGACCATCACTGTCGTCAAGAACGTAGTCAACGACGACGGTGGAGACGCCCTCGTCAGTGACTTCCCGCTCTTCGTCGGCGACCTCCGGGTCACGAGCGGGGTTGCTCGAACAGTCGACGCCAATCAGAGCTACGACATCTCCGAGACCCAACAGGGCGGCTATGCGCTGACGTCCTTGACGTGCTTCGATGCCGCGGAAACACCCGTTCCAACGCCGGTGGTCCCGAACGAGGGCGATCAGATCACCTGCACGTTGGTCAACGACGACATGCCTGTCGACTTGCAGATCACCAAGAGCGACGCAGGAGCGGAACCGTTGGCCGGTGAGACCTTCACCTACACCCTCACCGTCAGCAACCTCGGAACTCGAGATGCCGACATCGGCGAGCCCGTTGTCGTCACCGACGTTCTGCCGGCCGGTGTGTCGTGGGTCCTGCCGATGCCGGCCAACTGCACCGTCGCCGGTCAGGTCGCGACCTGCACCGTGGACCCCGCCGATCTCCAGGTCGGCGAATCGGTAGTCATTTCGCTCCAGGCCAAGATCGACGACATCGCCGCACCCACCACGTTCACCAACAAGGCGTTCGTGACCACCGTTGACGATCCGGCGTGCGCCACCGAGGGCTGCGTCCCGCCGTGTGCCTCCACCATCCGCGTCGAGGTGGTCACTGGAACCAACCCCTCGAACAACGTGGCCTGCGAAGACACCCCGGCTCGGGTCCTGACCGATGTCCAGATCGACAAGTCGACCACGACACCCGCGCCGCAGGTCGGCTCAATCGTCGTCTACACGCTGACCGTCTCGAACCTCGGCCCGAACACTGCCCGAGACGTGACGGTGACCGATCCGATTCCAGCGCCTCTCGTGCTGCAATCGGTGTCGTCGGCAGATTTCGCCTGCACGTCGGCCAACAACAGCATCAGCTGTTCGAGGCCGGTGCTCGTGGTGGGCGGGGTCGGCACCATCACCGTCACAGCCCTCGTGCCTGCGTCTGCCATCAGCGGAGTCAGCCTGCAGAACACTGCCACCGTCGGCACATCCACGCCGGAGACGATTCTCGACAACAATCGCGATACTGCGATCGTCAACCCGGTCGCGGTCGCATCCGAGCCACCGACGATCCCGGTGATCCCCCCGACGGCCGAGCTGCCCCGCACGGGCATCGACGTCAGCGAGTTGTTGCGGTTGGCCGCTTTGCTGGCAGCCGGCGGCGCGGTTGCCTTGGTGACCGCCCGACGGCGCAAGCGCGGTGATCACGAGGGCATTGCGTGCTGAAGCCCTGATCCGGGCGAATCCGCCTTCGCGGTCGGCGACAGCGCCGGCACAACGACGTTGCTCTCGGCGAGCACCGGAGAAGTCTTGCGCACCTTCGCGGGCGGGAATCCAGTCGTGTTTCAATCTGACAGCTCAGTTCTGGTCACCACACGCGGCAGCTGGAACACCGATACCGGAACCATGATCCTGCCGTTCAACAGCGCCGACGAGTTTGTCGCCATCAGCGATGACGGCACGAAAGTAGCGATACCGGTCAGCAGCGAGGGCACCATCCGCGTGTTGGACGCCGCCAGCGGTATCCAACTGTCGTCGATAGCCACGCAAATGTATCCAGGCGCTCAGATCACTTTCAGTGCACTCGGGAACTCCACCGTCTACAACGCGAAGTTCAGCCCAAACGGACGCTGGATCGTCATCGTTTCGGACGACGGCTTCAGCGTGTTCGATCGCTCGAGCTTCGAGCTGGTTCTCTCCGCTCCCTGCTCGACCGTCGGCCGAGACGGGTTCTCCGAACAACTCGCGTTCACACCCGACAGCACACGACTCGTCGTCGGAAACGGTGCAGACCCCGGCGTCTACGCCCTGCCGGTGGACTGACGACGAGCGCGCATTGGACCCCCAACCCTGACGTCAGAGGCGAACGCGGATACGCCGTGTCGCCGCGGTCCAAGGTCAAAGGGTCATTGGTTCGAAACACCCGGCGGTGAGTAATCGCCGGTGGGCGTGAGGATGGTTCCGGCGGTGCCCGCCAAGATGGCGACGGCATCTTCGAGGCGGCCGATGCCGGCCATTCCACCGGTGACCTCGACAAAGCGACAGGCGGCCTCGACCTTGGGCCCCATCGATCCGGCCGGGAACTCGTCATCGCGCATGGCGTTGGGCGTCGAGCGAGTAATCGCTTCCTGCTGCGGCGTCGCGAAGTTGCGAAAGACATTGGCCACGTCGGTGAGGATCAGCAGGGCATCGGCGTCGAGCGCCTCGGCAAGGACGAGAGCCGTGCGGTCCTTGTCGACGACGGCCTCGACACCCTCGAGGCGACCGAGCTTGTTGCGCACCACCGGCACCCCGCCACCGCCGGCACAGACGACGACTGCACCATTGGTGAGCATCAAGCGGATCAAGCGGGTCTCGACCACCCGTTGCGGCTCGGGCGAGGCGACAACTCGTCGCCAATACGCGCCATCGGGTTTGACGGTCCAGCCGCGCTCCTTTGCGAGGACACGCGCTCGGGCCTCGTCGTAGATCTCACCGATGAACTTGGTCGGGTCGGCAAAGGCCGGATCAGCGGCCGAAACGAGCGTCTGGTTGATGATCGCCGCGATCTGGTGGCCGGGGAGTTCGTTCTGCAGCGCCTGCAACAACCAGTAACCGATCATCCCCTGGGTCTGGGCTCCGAGCACATCGAACGGGTACGACCTGCTCAAGTTGGGATCCAGCGCACTCTCCAGGGCGAGCACACCGACCTGCGGACCGTTGCCGTGGGTGACCACCAGCTCGTGGTGGTGAGCGAGCGGGGCAAGCGCCCTCACCGACATCGCAACGTTGGCCTCCTGCACATCGTTGTCGGGCTTTTGTCCCCGCCTGAGCAGGGCATTGCCACCCAGTGCGACGACGACTCGCATCACGAACCAACGGTGGTGAGGTCCACGAACGCGCGAGGAAAGCGGGCGAGCACGGCAATGGCGTGCTGCAACTCGCGGGCGTCGACGCACTCGCCGATGCGATGCGTGTTCTGCTCGATGCCGGCGCCGATACCGAACATCGCCGGGTGCTTGACAGGCCCGGACTCAACCCAGGCCTTGTCGGGACCAACAACGATGGTGGCGTCGTCGACGGGGATCGGGAAGCCGACACCATCGGTCGAGAAGATCCATTTGTCGACGCGGGGTTCGGCGCGCAGTGCGCCGGCCGTTGCTCCGCCGGCGGGTTCGACGACATGGGGCGTGACGACGCGACGGTAGGCGTCAACGGCTGCCCGTATCGATGGATGCTCAGCGGGGGTGACCCAGCCCGGGTACATCTGGGCGTTGTCGACGGGATGGTCGCGCCACGTCGGCTGGGTGTAGCGCGGCACGTCGATGGTGACGGTCAAGCCGGCAGCGCGTGCGGCCGCCACCGCGTCGAGCGATTCGATGTCGGCCAGCGACTGTTCGGGTGTCTCTCCCAGCGTGAGGCGTCGATCGAACCGGAACGTGAAGCGGTCCGGTACCGCGCAGTCGCTGGGGGTGTCGAGCATCGACCACGACGCCGTTCGGGTGCCCCGACCGAGGAACGGATGGTCGACGAAGCCTTCCCCGGCCGCGTGTCGTTGGGCTGCCTCGGCAAGGATGGCGCCGCCGTGTTCGAGCGGGTTGAGGCCCTCGAAGGGCATCGAGCCGTGGCACGAGCGACCGACGACGGTGACTTCGATCTGCATCCGGCCGCGTTGGCCGCGGTAGATGCCGAGCGCTCCCTTGATCGCGTCACCCGTGCCCTCGGTCAAGATCACGACGTCGGGGATGATGTCGGCACCGGCCCCCGGCCAGATCTTGGCAACGACGTGGCGCGGCCCACCCCCGTCGTTGTCCTCTTCGGCGGCCGTGCCGTACGACCGCACGATCACCCCGTGCAATGCGCCCTCATCCACCAGCTCCAGCATGATCTTGGTAGAGACGATCTGGGCGACGACACCAGCCAGCTGATCGGCCGACCCGCGACCGAACACGAGGTGCTCCCACTCGTCGTTCGGCGGAACGTAGCCGAGTTGTTCGCGTAGCGCGTCGGGTGCCAGAACCACACCGTCGATCAACCCGTTGTAGGGGTCGACAGCGCCGCCGAGCTTGTCGTGCCATTGGGTGCGGAGAGCCTGCACGGTGTCGGTGTGACCGTCGAAGTAGATGATCTTCTGGTGTTCCGGTGGAACGCCATCGAACGGATCGCGCACGACCCACACGAGGTTGCCGTAGTCGTCGAACCACACGTCGTCGGCGTGGCGAACGGCGTCGATATCGATGATCGTGTCACGCAGGAAGTGCAGCCGGCGACTCTCGTGGTTCGAGAGGCCCGAACGCGGGTCGCCACCGTCATCGACGGGCAGGTCGACCTCGTCGGCCGGGATGCGGATGGCCTCTCGCAGAATTGCGACGGCGAGCGGGCGATACCGCTCGGCCAGCTCGGCGACCCTCTGATCAAGTTTTGATAGGTCCAGTTGTTCTGACACGTTGTGCATTTCAAACACCTCCGTTGAGTACCGCAGTGAGATCGGGGACCTTTGCCGCGGCGAGCAGGGCCATGACCACGTACACCTTCTTGTTCGCCTCGCGGGCCACAGCCACGCGGAACTGTTCCATCACACCTGGGCTCACCTCCGCACCGATGTCGGCCGGCAGGCAATGCAGGTAGAGCGCGTCGTCGGTGAGTGCCATCCGCCGCTCGTCGCAGATCCACGCCCGAAACTCGGCGTTGTGGGCCAGCGCTCGCTGTTCGATGTCGTGCATCGCGTCGCGGTCACCTTGACGATTGGCCGCGACGCGCTCGCGCATCAGCACCTGCGGCCCCCACGACTTGGGGTACACGGCCTGCGCGCCGGCGAATGCGTCGTCCATGTCATCGGTGACCCGCAACGAGCCTCCCGACTCGGCAGCGCCCTCGGCAGCCCAGGCCATTGGTTCGGCGAGCAACTCGTAGCCGGGCGGGTGGGCCAGCGTGACGTGTGCGCCGAACCGAGTCAGAAGCGACACGACGCCTTGCGGCACCGACAGCGGCTTGGCATAGCTCGGCGAGTAGGCCCACGACACAGTGATCCGCCTGCCGGCGACGGAGCCGCCAAAGTGCTCGCGCAACCACAGCAGATCGGCCAGCGACTGGGTCGGATGATCGACGTCGCACTGCAGGTTGACAATCGGCACGACCCGCGCCTCATCGGTGGCTGCGAGGTAGCCGTCGATGCCCCGCTGCACATCGCGCATGAACGCGTTGCCCTCGCCGAGAATGAGGTCGTGACGCACACCGAGTGCGTGAGCGTTCATCCCGAGCATGGCGCCGGTCTCCTCGGCCGTCTCCCCGTGCGACACCTGAGTCGAGGAACCGTCGACGATCACCGGGTGCATCCCGAGACGTGCCGCGGCCCCCGCCCATGCCGACTTCGTCCGCGTGGAGTTGTCGAAGAACATCGCGTAGGCGAGTTGACCGCGCAGCACATCGACGCGGATACCGGCTCGATCGAGAGCCTCGAGCCGGGACGCCGTAGCGAGGAGAGCATCGAGATCGTCTGTCGACCAGTCGTGCGTCGTCAGCAGGCTGCGACCGTACAACGCGTGCAGCCCTTTCGTCCCGGGTTCCAAATTCATCGTCATCCTGCTCTCCGATCCGTCTCGGTTTCGCCGGCCATCAGTAGGCCGAGCCGTTCCGCTGTGCAGTCATTGCGCTCGAGCATCGCCACGAGGCGGCCCTCGAACATCACGCCGATGCGATCGCTCATCCCGAGGACTTCTTCGAGCTCCCCGGAGATGAGCAGAATCCCCACCCCGGCCGCGCGGGCATCGATCAACCGGGCGTGGATGTATTCGGCTGCGCCGATGTCAACGCCGCGTGTGGGCTGCGAGACCACCAGTACGGCGGCGGCCGCCGACATCTCGCGGGCCATGATCATCTTCTGGATGTTGCCGCCCGACAACGACCGTACCGGTGTGTCGAGACTGGGGGTCTTGACCACATATGACGACACCAGCTTCTGGGCCTGCTCGCGGATGGCTCGCATCTGCAGGAACCCGCGCGACGCGTTCGGAGACCCGGTGTGGTTCAACAAGATGAGGTTCTCCCACACGCTGAAGTCTCCGATCGCGCCTTCGCGCATCCGCTCCTCGGGCACGTAGGCCAGCCCGGCAGCGCGCGAATCGCGCGGCGAGTTGTTCGTCGTCTCGACTCCGTTGATCCGTACGGTTCCCGACACCACAGGCCGCAACCCGGCGATCGCGTCGGCGAGCTCGCGCTGACCATTGCCCGACACACCGGCGATCCCCACGACCTCACCGGCTCGCACCTCGAAGGTGACCGCATCGACGGCCACGTGCCGACGGTCGCCCGCCACGGTGAGGTCGGAAACGGTGAGCACCGCAGGGCCGGGGACACTCGGCGCCTTGTCGGGGATCAGCTTCACTGGGCGCCCGACCATGAGCTGAGCCAGTTGATCGAGGCTCGTCTCGGTCGGAAGAACCTCGCCCGTCACCGCGCCGTCGCGCATCACCGTGATCCGGTCTGCGAAATCCATGGCCTCGCGCAGCTTGTGACTGATGAAGATCAGCCCGCAGCCGTCGTCGGCAATCCGGCGGAGCGTGCGAAGCAACTCGTCAACTTCGCCGGGCGTCAGCACCGCAGTCGGTTCGTCGAGCACCAGCAGGCGAGCCTCGCGGTACAGCACCTTCAAGATCTCGACGCGTTGGCGCTCACCGACCGCGAGTTGCCAGCACTTGGCTTCGGGGTCGATGCCAAGGTGATACGTGTTGCTCAACTCCGTGATACGCCGGGCAACGCCCGGCAGGTCGACTCCAGCGAACGGGTTGCGGCTCAAACCGAGCGCGACGTTCTCGGTGACGGTCAGCGTGGGCACGAGCATGAAGTGCTGGTGGATCATGCCCACGCCGGCCTCGATCGCGTCGTGAGGCGAGCGCAGCCGCAGCGGTTTGCCGTGGAGCAACACCTCACCGCTGTCGGGGCGGTACAGGCCGAACAGAATCTTCATCAATGTGCTCTTGCCGGCGCCGTTCTCGCCGAGAAGGGCATGAACCTCGCCGGCCCTGACGTCGAAGTCGACATTGTCGTTGGCGATGACACCGGGGAATCGCTTGTCGATCCCGCGCATCTGCAACATCGGTGTGGTCTCATCGGTTGCGACCCTCGATGTCATCGCCATGCCTTCCATCAGCTCCCGGCAACGCCGGTCTTGATCGAACCATCGGTGATTCCGGCGATCGCCGTGTCGCCGGCCGCCTTGACGTCGGCGGGCCGCTTGTAGGCGTCGTTGAACTCGATCACTTCACCACCATTGGCGAGGTTGATCTCGTAGGACTCGCCACCGTAGGAACCAGCGTTGACCTTGTCGAACAGCTGCTTCAGCACGACATCCCACTTGTAGACCTGGCTGGCCACCACGACATCGGGCGCGAGTTGGGTCTGGTTGGAGTTGGTCGCGAACCAGGCGACCCCGCTGTTCTTGGCCACGCCGACGGCACCAACGGTCATCTGCGACGATCCGGTCAGCACCTTGGCTCCGCCGGACACGAACGACGTGGCCGCCTCAGCCGCAAGGGCTGTGTCGCTGAACGATTCGGTGTAGTTCACGCCGACGCTCACCGCTGGGTCCTGGGCCAGTGCACCGGCCGCGAAACCGTCGTTGTACAGCTTGGCGTCGCCGACCTCGATCGGCCCGATGACGCCCATCGATGCGCCCTTGGCCAGCATCGCGCCCATGACGCCCATGACGTAGCCGCCCTCATCGGACGCCGCGGAGTACCCGGTGACGTTCGGCAAGCCGAACGTGTCTGCAGCAGTTCCCCAGGCGAACGCGACCTTCGGGAAGTCTGGAGCGATCTCTTGAAGCGAGCCGCCGTACTGCGAGCCGTGGGCGATGACGACATCGAACCCGTCCTGGGCGTAGTTGCGGATCGCTGCCGCAGCGTCGTCGACGACGAACATGTTCTCGCTCACCGCCAGCTCGGAGATGAGTCCGGCATCCTTCATCCGGTTGAGGGCGTCAGCCATGCTCTGGCTGAACGACAGATCGTTCGCCGCGCTGGGAAGAATCACGGCGACCCGCAGCCCCGCGCCGGCGCTCGGTGTGGATCCAGCCGGCTGTGTCGCGGTGGAAGCGGTCGTCTCGGTCGCCCCGGGGGCGGACGTCGCTGACGGAGCCGCGGTGACGGACGGTGCCGCCGTAGTGGCGGACGGCGTCGATGCCGCGTCGGAGCCGCAAGAGGCGGCGACCAGACCGATCGCGGCGAGCGTGATGATCGACCGCCGGAGCGCCCGATTCTTGAATGTATTCATGATTACTCCTTCGCTATTGGGGGTTGATGCGAGATCGTTGGCGTTCATCGCGCCCTCTCGAACGGCAGAGCGAGCGCTGCGGGCTGGGCCGAGCTGCGGCGGGCGATGACGACGAGGGCAATCACGGTGAGGACCGCGGGCGCCATCGTCGTGAGGCTGGCGGCGGCACCGGTGACGATGCCGAGTGTCTTCAGCTGGTTGACGGTGGCCGTCACCATTCCGTACAGCAGTGAACCGAGCAGCACACCCGTCGGGCGCCACGCGCCGAAGTACACGAGCGCAACGGCGATGAAGCCGATGCCGTTGGTGAGGTTCTGCTGGAAGGTGCCGAGCTCGAGCGCTAACGCGGCGCCGCCGAGACCTGCGAGGGTGCTGCCGATGAGGATCGTCACGGTCCGAGTGCGGGCAACGCTGACACCGAGGCTGTCGGCGGCCTCGGGGGTTTCGCCCACGGCGCGTACGTCGAGACCGAACCGGGTGTGGTTGATCACGAACGCCATCACCGGCACCAGCAAGACGGCGAGGTAGACCATGAGACTGTGCTGGAAAAGCATTTTGCCGACGTACTTGATGTCGCCCAGCACGGGGATCTTCACCTTGGTGAAGCCCTGGATCGGCCGCGGCGTTCCAATTTCCTGGCGATAGATCAGCTCCGAGAAGCCGAGCCCGAACAGGTAGATGCCGATGCCGCTG
>JANPOJ010000564.1:0-3149 GCA_031427935.1 Ilumatobacteraceae bacterium
GCTCGACCTTCCTCAGCGGGTTGAAGCCGATCAAGCCCGGCCAGCGCATGCTCGGCTACGCACACACGTTGCGCTACGTGCCGCTGCGCGAAGACCTCAATGCACAGATGGCCGGCGGCCAGAACGCCCAACGCCGGGCAGTCGAGAGCATGGCCCCCGACGAGGTGTTGATCATGGAGGCTCGCGGCGAGCCCGACGCCGGCACGTTCGGCGATGTGTTCGCATTGCGCGCTCTCCGTCGCGGCGCGGTCGGGATGATCACCGATGGCGCAGTGCGCGACACGCCCGCAGTTGCCGCGCTCGACATCGCCGTGTACCACGGCGCATCACATGCCGCCACGTTCGGTCGCCTGCACATGCCGCTCGAACATCAGATCCCCATCGCCTGCGCCGGCGTCACCGTGATGCCCGGCGACATCATCGTCGGCGATGGCGAGGGCGCCGTCGTCATCCCGCCGTCGCTCGTCGTCGAACTGGCCGCGGCGTCGGTGCAGCAAGAGGCAGAAGAATCGTGGGCGCTGGAGCGTGTCGATGCCGGCGAGAGCACGGTCGGCGTGTTCCCCGTTTCGAAGGAACGCCGCGCTGAGTTCGAGGCGTGGTACGCGGCGAAGCAATCAGCACCACAGTCCGATGAAGGGGGCCAGTGACCATGGGCAGGAAGTCGATCGAGATCGAGAGCTTCAAGCACGTCAACCCGATTCCCGCCGCATCGCGCATCGGGCCGCTGCTGGTGTCGAGCGTGATCGCGCCACGCGACCCCGGCGAGCAGACCGTGCCCGAGACACCCGAGGCGCAGTACGCCAACCTGTTCCATCACATCGGCGAGATGCTCGAGGGGGCCGGAGCCGATTGGCGACACATCGCCCGCATCACGTTCTTCGTGCCGGATGCGATCTTCCGCGACTCGTGCAACCCGATCTGGGTCGAGCACTTCCCCGACGCCGACTCCCGCCCGGCGCGGCACAGCCAGGTGATGCCAGGCGCGAAGATCGTGACCTGCGAGTTCATCGCCTACATCGACGACTGAACCGCCGCGCCGCGTTCAGCGGGCGCGGAACGTCACTTCGCCGAGGCCGTTGAACAGCGCCTCGACGTTGTCGCCGACCTGGAACGGGATCGCCTTGATGAACGACCCCGACAAGATCACGTGGCCGGCCTCGGGTGCAACGCCGAACTCCGACAGCTTGTTGATGAGCCACGCGACGGCGTTGATCGGGTTGCCCATCACCGCACGGGCCATGCCGCTCTCTTCGATGTCACCGTTGATCGACAACGTGGCACCGACGTTGCGCACGTCGATGTCTTTCAACTTGGTCGGGTTGGCGCCGAGGATCACCAGGCCACATGCTGCAGCATCCGAGATGCTGTCGATCAAGGTGTTGGGGCCGCGGCCGGCCTGACGGGTGTCGACGATCTCGATCGCAGGCAGCACGAAGTCGGTGGCCCTGATCACGTCGGCGACGTTCACCGCTGGTCCGCGCAGCGGCTCTTTCAGCACGAAGGCCAACTCGACTTCGACCAGCGGGCGGTTCATCGTGCTGCGCGGCACGATGCTGCCCTCCAGCACGAACCAGTTGTCGAACATCGTTCCGTAATCGGGCTCGGTGGCGTTGGTGAGGGCCCGCATCGCCTTCGACGTCAGCCCGATCTTGTGGCCCTTGATCACCCTGCCCGCGGCGACCTTCAGATCGGTCACTGCTTGGGAGATGGCATACGCATCCTCGATGCCAGCCGTCGGGTAGGTCTCCGAGATCGGGGTGATCGGGATGTTGTCGAGCTCGGCCTGAAAGAGGGCCTGAGCTGCAGTTGCGACGTCTGAAGCGGAAAGGTGAGGCACGGCGCGAACCTACACGGACCCGCGGCGAGCGAACGAGTGAACCCGAGCTCAGATAGGAGGACCGGCTGGGGAGCGCTGCTCCGCAGGGGCAGGCCCCGTCGGGACGATGTTGCGCGTCGCCAGGGCGATGGCGGCCGAACGTTGCGCGTAGCCCTTTCCGGAACAATGGATCTGGTCGTTGGCCAGCCAGTGCGGATTCTCGGTCGCCAGCGTCGCCCAGTCGAAGATGAACATCTCGTCCGGCCGCTCGTCGGCGACGGTCTGCAAGGCCGCGTTCCAGGACTGGTGCCGCACTGGCTTGGCGGGGAGGTAGATGTTGACCCACAAGACACGGTGGCTACTGCCGATGTGATCCATCATCAGGCGGATGATGTCGGGCTGCTTGGCCTTCGGGTACAGACCGGCGTCGTTGGTGCCGAGTGCCACGACCCACAGCACCGAGTCGCCCGACGTCGAGCGAATGCCGTCGACCGCAGTCAGTCCCGTGTTCTTGTCGGACTTCACCTTGGTGCGGATGCCGCGACTGCCATGGGCGTCGATCGTGGACCGTGCCCATCCGGCGCCGGACAGCGCATCGGCCTGGTAGGGCATGGTGCCGATGGTCAGCGAGTCACCGATCACCGAGACCCGGGTGGCCGCAGTGTTCAGCGTGGAAGCGCCCGCCCGGCCGGGGCCGAGCAGGTCGAGGGCCGCCACCGAACCGCAGGCAGCCAACAGCCCGGCAGTGAGCACCTGCCGACGAGTGGACAGAAGAGGGGGCGACGTTGGTGACATGTGTTCGAAGTCTGCGACCCCCATCCGCGGCGGCCGGCAAAGTCCGGTGAGTTTTCAGTGAGAGGTTGGTCAACCTTAGATGAACGATCCCCCCCAGCGGCCGCGCCATCAGCCGATTTCTCGATGCCGAGTGGATACCAGCAGTGCCATCCCGCCGAGCAGGAACATCACCGCAGGTACGAGCACCCGAAGCACGTCGCTGCCGGCGATGGGGATCCATCCGACGACGGCGGGGACCACCGGGGCCACGACGAAGTCGTCGATGTCGACTGCACGGTTGTCGTTGGGGGCCCGATCGACCAACCCGTCGAGTGGCGCGACGGTGGCCTCGTGGGTGAGGGTGCCGGTCGCGTCGGCAGCGATCAGCCCGGTGACCTCGATCGTCACCGTCGCACCACCCGCCACCGACGGGCCACTCCATACCTCGGTAGCCAGGTCATAGGTGCCGGCCGTCGGCCCGCTTCGCTACGCTCCGCCGCTCAATTGCATTTGCTGTGACCACTCAGGAAGAACTCAAACGCCGGCGGACCTTCGCCAT
>JANPOJ010000565.1:0-8494 GCA_031427935.1 Ilumatobacteraceae bacterium
GACCAGCTAAATATGTGTGCCCGGGGCGGGGATCGAACCCGCACCTCCCGAAGAAGAGGGGGGTTTAAGACCGCTAGTTGGTGTGTTTTTGGTGCCCTGCAGTCCGTTGAGTGGGCTGTGGTCTGCGACTCCAGTCCGTCCAGTCTCACTGGTGTTCTGCCGTGTTGCCGGGTGTGCTCCAGTCCTGTGCAACTTGTGTGCACCTCCACGATGACGATTGTCCTACCATCTGTACTACCATGGGCTCATGGCTGTCCGTCAGAAACGTTCGATCTCGCTTCCACCCGACCTTGCCGAAGCAATCGACCACGCCGCTGCGCAAGAGGGCACGACCGTCAGCGCCTGGTTGGCCGACACGGCCGCTCACCGCCTCCGACTCGATGCTGGCCGACGCGGCATCGCCGAGTGGGAACGAAAGAATGGGACGCTCACCGCAGACGAGCTCGCCGACGGACTCGCCCGCGCCCGCGCCATCCTTCGCCGCTCGGCATCGTCACGCAAGTCTGCGTGATGAACGGTGTCACCTACGACACCGGCGCGCTCGTCGCTGCCGACCACAACGATCGACGCATGTGGGCTCTCCATGCCGGATTCCTCGCTGAGGAGGTCTCGCCAACAGTGCCGGCGCCGGTGCTCGCCGAAGCCTGGCGGGGCGGCTCACGTCAAGCGAGCCTGGCGCGATTCGTGGCCCTGTGCTCACTCGAGCCATTAAGTGAGCAACAGGCCAAGGCCGTCGGCCTTCTCGCCGGCAAGGCCAGCCACGACGACATAGTCGACGTCACCGTCGTCGAAGGGGCCATCCGTAGACACGACGCCATCATCACCTCGAACCACACCCACATCCGCAAGATCACCGACGCCGTCCGCGCCAAGATCACCGTCGAACAAGTCTGACGATCCAACGCCCAGTCGCGCGGCTGGTCATCGTCGGGGCGGGACGTGGACGGGTCGGCCGAGGGCGAGTCGTGCGGCTTCTGCGAGCCGTTCGCTGAGAGTGGGGTGTGGGTGAATGGAGCCGGCGAGGTCTTCAAGCGTTGCTGCCATTTCGATAACGAGTACTGCTTCTGCGATGAGTTCCGACGCGTGTGGGCCTGCGATGTGGACCCCGATCACCGTGTCGCTGTTTCGTTCCCAAACGAGCTGCAGGAAGCCGTCTCGTGCGTCCATCGTGGCGGCTCGTCCGGACGCTCGCGACGGTACGACCACAGCGTCGATGTCAAGGCCCATCTCGCGGGCATCGTCGACGGTGGTGCCAGCGGAGGCAATCTCGGGGTCGCAGAAGACCACCGCTGGGATACACGTCGGGGCAAAGGCGGCGGGGTTGCCACAGAGTGCATCGACGGCGACTTCGGCTTCTGCGGTTGCCTTGTGTGCGAGTGCGGGGCCCCCGACGATGTCGCCGATCGCTGCAATGTGTCGTGTGGCGCGCCGGTCCGGCCCGACGGGCACGAGGCCCCGTTCGTCGACGGTGATGCCGGCCGCGTCGAGACCGAGCTGCTCGGTGTTCGGGATTCGTCCAACGGCAACGATCACGATGTCAGCCCGGACCTCGCTGGTCGCGTCGCCGGATGTGAGGTGAAGGATGCCGTCGTCGAATCTGGTTGCGGCGGTGTTGAGGTGGACATCGACGCCGAGCTGTCGGAGACGACGGGTGATGGGGCGGGCGAACATGGCGTCCATCGATGGGAGTACGCGGTCGGCGAATTCGACGAGGGTGACCGATGCGCCGAGTTTGGCGAGCGCGGTCCCGAGTTCGAGACCGATGTAGCCTGCACCGACCACAGCGATTCGTTCGGGAAGGTGGTCCAACTCGAGCACGGCGGTGGAGTCGAGTATGCGGATGCCGTCGCGGGCGAGACCGGACAGTGCGGCCGGCCTTGATCCGGTGGCGAGGACGAGGTCGTTGAACTGGAAGTACTGCGCGGGAGCGAGCGGGTTGAGTGGGTCGTTGACGACGAGTTGGTCGACGCGGCTCAGTTGTGCGTGGCCGGAGACCACGCTGACTCCAGCGGTGTGGAGAAGTTGACGAATACCGTTGGTGAGGCCATCGACGACGGACTCTTTCCACAGCTGCCATGTGGCCATGTCGAAGTTCGCTCCATCGACGTGTAGCCCGGCATGAGAGAGGGAGCGGGCGTGCTCGAGGTGACTGCTGATCTCGATGAGCGCTTTGCTGGGGATGCAGCCGACTCGCAGGCAGACGCCGCCGATCCCATCTGGCCCGTCACGGTCGATCAGGACCACGTCGCGGCCGAGTTGTGCGCCGCGCAGCGCGGCGGCGTAGCCGCCGGGACCTCCACCGACGACAACGAGGTCGGCTGAGACAGGGATTTCGCCGACAACCATTTCAGTGCCCGCGTTGTCGAGGTGCTTGGCCGGCGAGCAACAGGATCGGGTCGGTGAGGTAGCGCTCGATGGTCGAGACGAACGCGCCGAGGTGATGCCCGTCGTTCAGCCGATGATCGGCGGAGACGGCCAGTGGGAGCACCTTGCTGACGACCGGCTGTCCGTTGCGTGCGACGACCGTGTCGCGGGCTCGTCCGAAGCCGGCGATCGCGGCTTCGGGTGGTCGGATGATCGGTGTGCCCATCCATGTGCCGTAGCTGCCGTAGTTGGAGATCGTGAAGGTCCCGTCACTGAGGTGGTCGATGGTGAGCGTTCGGGTGCGTGCGGCAGTGCTCAATGCATCGATTCGCCGGGCGATCTGTTCGAGCGACAACGTGTCGGCATCGTGAATGACTGGGACGACGAGGCCGCCGTCGGTCGACATGGCGATGCCGATGTTGCAGCGGGCGCGGTAGGTGATCAGTTCGTTGTCGTAGTCGAGGCTGGCGTTGAAGTTCGGATGTTCGCGCAGAGCAGCGGCACACCCCGCCACGAAGAGCGACAGGAGCGTCAGTCTGACGTCTCTGTCCGCGAGGTGTTGTCGCAACGCGCCGTGAGCGCGGGTGAGTTCCGTGGCGTCGATCTCGCGGAGCTCGGTGACATGCGGGGTGGACCGCCACGATTCGGTCATCGACCGGGCGATCTGTCGACGTGTGCCCCGCAATGGCTCGACCCTGTCGTCACCGGATGGTTGGCCTTGCGGCGGCGCTGCGGCCCGGCTTTGAGATGGCGGTGCCGTTGTCGCTTGAGCTGCGGCTTCGACGTCGGATGTCGTGATGCGACCCCCGGGGCCGGTGCCGACAACATCGGCGAGCGCAACGTTGAGATCGAGCGCACGCTTTCGTGTTGCAGGCGATGCCTTCGGTCTGCGCGTCGGGTTGGACGCGGTGACGGCCTGGACTGGGATCGTTGAACTGGTCGGCGTTGATGTCTTGGATTGCCCCTGGCCTCCGAGATCGGGCACGGCGCCGGCCGCATCGAACCGGAACAGGGATCCCCCTATCGGCACGATGTCGCCGACCGCCGCTGATTGGGTGACGAGGCGCCCCGTTGTCGGGGCGGGTATGTCGACGACTGCCTTGTCTGTCTGCACGACGACGACCGGCTGATCTTCGTTGACGAGATCGCCGACAGCGACGAGCCATTCGACGATCTCGGCTTCGCTGAGTCCTTCGCCGACATCCGGCATCGGAAAATCGAACTCGGCCATCAGCGTTCCATCGCAGTCAGGGCACCGCGAACGACGTCGCTGATCTGGGGCACATAGAAATCCTCGGTGCCCCCGAGCGGGTATGGGGTGTCGGGTGCGGTCACGCGTTCGATCGGGACCTGCAGCGAGTAGAACGCTTCGCGTTGGATCGTGGCCGCCAGTTCTGCTCCGAAGCCGGACGTCAGAGGCGCTTCGTGGACGATCACGACGCGTCCGGTGCGTTCGACGGCGGCGACGAGACCTTCGACGTCGAGCGGGACAAGGCTGCGCAGGTCGAGCACGTGCGCGCTGACGCCGTGCTCGGAGCTCAGAACGTCGGCGGCTTTCATGCACACCTGCACGGCCGCGCTGTATGCGATCAGGGTCACGTCGTCACCGTCGCGGACGACGTTGGATCTGCCGAGCGGGACAATGTAGTCGCCGGTCGGGACCTCGCCGCTGACGAGCCGGTAGCCGCGGAGCGGCTCGAGGAACAGCACCGGGTCGGGATCACGAATCGCTGCCAGCAGCATCCCTTTCGCGTCGTACGCGTCGGCTGGCGTGACCACCTTGAGGCCGGGGCTGCTGGTGTACATCGCCTCGAATGCGTCGGAGTGCAACTCCGGGGTGCGTACTCCTCCACCGAACGGCGAGCGGATCGTGATCGGCATCGGGTGACGGCCTTGAGATCGGAACCGGAACCGGGCGACTTGTTGGCCGATTTGATGGAAGGCTTGATGGCCGAACCCGAGGAACTGCAGTTCCGGCACGGGAATCAGCCCGGAGACCGCCAGGCCGACAGCGGCGCCGATGATGACTCCCTCGGCGAGCGGCGTGTCGATCACGCGCCGTTCGCCGAACTGTTGTTGCAGGCCGTCGGTGGCGCGGAACACGCCGCCGAGAACACCGACGTCTTCACCGAGCACGACGACGCGCTCGTCTCGGGCCATCTCCAAGGAGAGCGCGTCGCGGATCGCTTCGATCATCGTCATCGTTGCGGTCCGCGTGTGTGTGTCGGCGTGGTCGGTGATCGCGCTCATGCCGTCGCTCCGAGCCTGGCGGCGCGCTGGCGCAGCATCGTTGCCGGGGCGTCGGCGTACACGTAGTCGAACAACTGTGAGGCGTTCGGGGGTGGCGCGGCTCGGGCAATGACGAGTGCGTCCTCGATCTCCGCGGAGAGCTCTGCCTCCACGACTTGGCGTTGATCGTCGCCCCACAAGCCCCGCGCCGTGAGGTGTCGCTGCACCCGAGCGATCGGATCTAGCGGCTTCCACGAGTCGAGCTCCGATGCGACGACGTAACGGGTGGGGTCGTCGGCGGTGTTGTGTGGGCCCATGCGATAGGTGACGGACTCGATCAGCGTCGGGCCTTCACCGCCTCGAGCTCGGGCCACTGCTTCCGAGGTCACTGCATGGACGGCGAGCAGGTCGTTGCCATCGACGACCACGCCCGGAAACCCGTAGCCGGGAGCACGTGCCGCGAGGCTGCTCGCTGCTGACTGTTTGTGGCGCGGCGTCGAGATCGCCCAGCCGTTGTTCGACAGCATGAACACGACTGGCGCCTTGAGGACACCGGCCAGGTTGCAGGCTTCGTGGAAGTCGCCCTCGGAGGACGCGCCATCGCCGAAGTAGACGATCACGACACCGCCGGTCTGTTGTAGTTGCAACCCCCACGCAAGCCCGACGGCTTGGGGAATCTGTGCTGCGAGCGAGATCTGGATGGGAAGGATCTTGACGTTGTCGGGGATGCGGCTGCCGGCGAGGTTGCCCATGAAGTAGAGCATGAAGCTCGACAGCGGCAGACCTTGGCGGAGCAGTGCCGGCAGCTCGCGGTATTGCGGAACCACCCAGTCGATGCGCGGGTCGAGCGCCGATGCACTCCCGACGATGCTGGCCTCCTGGCCGGTCACCTGCGAGAAGGTCCCGAACCGACCCTGGCGCTGCAAGCTCATCGCTTTCGTGTCGAACGCGCGGGTCAGCATCATCAGCCGAAGCCCGGCGAGCACCTGATCGTCGGACATGGATGGCGTGACGCCTTCGGCGATCGCGCCGTCCGGCGCGAGGTGCTGAATCGGCGACGGAGCGGCGCCGTCGGGAAGGAACTGAGCGAACATCCGATCAACATAACACACAAAATCCTATCTTGCATGCAAGTTTGTATGGTACGCTGCGTTCATGGCCGACCCGAAGGGTCCCACGGGTACGAAACGGAGCACAGCGAGATGAGCGAAATGTTCGATCTGACCGGCAAAGTCGTCGTAGTGACAGGTTCCGGCAGGGGCCTGGGCAAGGCAATCGCGCTCGGTGTCGCGGCAGCCGGCGCGTCCGTCGTGGTGTGCTCGCGAACGCTGAGCGAAGCGCAAGCCACCGCAGACGAGATCGCAGCCGCAGGCAGCCCAAGCCTCGCCGTGCAAGTGGACACCGGTGACCGCCCCAGCTGCGAGTCGCTGATCGCCGCAACCGTCGATCACTTCGGGAAGCTCGACGTGATGGTCAACAACGCCGGCATCGACATCATCGAACCCGCCGAGGACGTCACCGAGGACGCCTGGGACAAGATCCTCAACATCAACCTCAAGGGCTACTTCAACTGCTCGCAACTAGCCGCCCGCCAGATGATCACACAAGGCACCGGTGGTTCGATCATCAACAACTCCTCGATCGCCGGCCGCGTCGGCATCGCCGGCCTCAGCGCATACGCCGCGGCGAAAGGCGGCGTCGACCAGCTGACCAAGGTCCAAGCGGTCGAGTGGGCCCCCAAAGGCATCCGCGTGAACGCGTTCGCCCCCGGCTACTTCGAGAACGTGATGAGCGGCGCGACCGAGGAGCACCGCCGACCCGAGAAGCGATCACAGGTCCTTGCCTTCACCCCGATGGGTCGGCGCGGCCTACCCGACGAACTCGTCGGCCCCGTCGTGTTCTTCGCCTCGGATGCATCGAGCTACGTCACCGGCGCCGTGCTCTACGTCGACGGCGGCTACACCGCTCAGTAACCCAGACCACCCGTTCCCAACAGACAAAGGATCGTTCATGGACGCACCCATTCTCGACTACATGCAGAAGTACAAGTTCAAGAAACTCGTCATCTGCAACGACACCGATTCCGGCCTGCGCGCCGTGATCGCCATTCACTCCACCCCGCCTCGGCCCCGCGACCGGCGGCCTGCGAATGTGGACGTACGAGCGCGAAGAGGATGCGATCTTCGACGCGCTTCGCCTCGCTCGAGGAATGACGTACAAGTACGCCGCTGCAGGCGTCAACCTCGGCGGCGGCAAGGCCGTGATCATCGGCGACCCCAAGAAGGACAAGACCGAAGCACTGATGCGCGCCATGGGTCGCTTCATCGACCAACAAGGCGGCGAGTACATCACCGGCGAGGACGTCGGCACGACCCTCGAGGACATGGAAACCCTCTACTCCGAAACCGACCACGTCGTCACCCTGCCCGTCCACGCCGGTGGCGCCGGCGACATTTCGCCGGCAACCGCGCTCAGCTCGGTGCTCGCCACCAAAGCCTGCGCACTGCGGGTCTGGGGCACCGACAGCCTCGCTGGGCGCACCGTCGCCCTGCAGGGCCTCGGCGTCTGCGGCTACAAGGCGCTCAAGCTCATCGTCGGTGAGGGCGCCACCGTGATCGTCACCGACGTCGACGCCGACAAGGTCAACCAGGCCATCGCCGAATTCGGGGTCACCGCCGTTGCTCCCGACCAGATCTACGACCAGGACGTCGACATCTTCGCCCCATACGCCCTCGGAGCCGTGATCAACGACGACACGATCGGTCGACTGAAGTGCAAGGTCGTTGCCGGATCGGCGAACAACATCCTTGCCGAAGAACGCCACGGCGACGAGCTCCAGGCACGCGGCATCGTCTACGCCGTCGACTACGTCGCCAACTCCGGCGGCACCATCTTCGACACCGACCGCTTCCGCAAGGGCGGCTTCCAACCCGAACGAGCATGGGCCAACGTTCGCCGCGTCTACGACCGCACCCTCGAAGTCTTCGACATCGCCGACAACGACAACATTCCTTACTACAAGGCTGCGGATCAGCTCGCCGAGCGACGCATCGCCGCCCTCGACGGAGTACGTCTGCTGGAGACCAAGAAGCGCTGACGGCGAGCCGCTGAGGCGTCGGGTTCGGCCGGGCGTCTCAGCGAATCTTGTTGCGGATCACCGTCAACGCTTCGGCGATGTGGGCGCGCATCGCGGCCTCGGCAGCATCACCAGCGCGGGCGAGGATTGCACGAACGACGACGTCATGACCTGCAATCGACTGAGCCGCCTCCTCATCCGAGTACAGCTCCGCGACCCGGTGGTTGAAGTAGAACTCGCACGTCTGGCTGATCGACGCTTTCAACCGCGCGTTCCCGGCGGCATCAACGATCGCTTCGTGCAATTCATCGTTGTCGTCGACCAGCCGCTCGCGTGCGCCGCGACTCTGGTCGGCCATGCCGCGACGGTGCACGTCTTCGATCTTGGCGATCGCAGCGTCATCGCCAACCGTCGCGGCGAGTCGAGCAGCGTAGCCTTCGAGCGCCAACCGCACCCCGTAGATCTCGGCGATCTCGTCCGCAGTGTGCTCCCGGACCACCCAGCCGCGACGCCGGCTGAACACCAGTCCCTCGCCGGCCAGGCGAAGGAGCGAATCACGAATCGGTGTCCGCGACACTTGCATCTGCTCGGCAAGCTCTGCCTCGATCAGCCGCGAGTTCGGCCGGTGCTCGCCTTTCACGATCGCCTGACGCATCCGCCGGTAGACCTCGTCGGACAACGTCCCGGTGTCCCCAACTGCGTTTAGCGCACTCACTTCCAACTCTCCCTTTTCGACTCTAGTTAAGCGGACGCGAGCTCGGTGGCCACGCGCAGTCCCGACCGGGTCGCACCTTCCAGTCCGCCCGGGCCCACCCGATCGTCGGT
>JANPOJ010000566.1:0-2044 GCA_031427935.1 Ilumatobacteraceae bacterium
GATGGGAACCGGTCGCTCGATCGCACCCAGCAATCGGGTGTCGGTCTCGCCCAGCGGCGCACCCCAATGCACAAGACTCGGCATCCCACCGCTGCTCGCAAACAGCAAGCTGGTGCCCGCGCCAGCGATGTGGGCGATGAGCTGCATCGCAGGATTGGGTGACTCATTCGTCGACATCGTCGTCCTCGCTCGTGGTCAGGCCCGAACGATAGGCGTCACGCCTTGGCATCGGACCAACGCTGGATCGCCGCGACATCGGCCACGAACCTGACTGCATCATCGGGTGCCCAGTGGACGGCGGCCGCGCCGAGGCAGTCGACGATCAGCTCGGCGACTTCATCTGCGCGATCGACCGGCGCATGCACCAACAACTCGTCATGCAGGCACAACACGATGGTCGCGCCGAGCGCCGGCGCTCGCGATCTCACGGTCACGGCCCAGACCTTGAAGAACTCGGCGGCTGCACCTTGCACCATCGCGTTGCGACCGTACCGACCTTGCGCCGCTGCCCGGCTGCGGTTGTCGCGATCGCTGGTCTCATTGTCCGTCCCCGATCCCATGCGCACCAAGCGACCGCCATAGGTGCGGATGTCGCGGCCGACTTGTCCGGCGACATCGGCATCGGCGAGGTACCGCATGGCGACGGGGTACGCCGACTCGAGACCCCGCAATGCCACCGCGCCGTGACCTGTTGTCTGCCCGTACATCGCGCCGAGCACGGCAACCTTCGCGGTTGCCCGGTCGACGCCGAGCTGCTCGGCGACCGGCAGGTACATGTCGTCCTGTGCGGTCGCCGCGGCGAGGGCTCGATCGCCGGAGACCGCGGCCAGGATGCGCGGCTCGATCTGTCCGAGATCGGCGCGAACGAACGCATGCCCCGGCTCGGCGACGACGGCGGAACGCAACAGGGCCGGCATGTTGTGCAGACCTGCAGACGCAGTCATCCGCCCAGCGGCGCCGTCGCAACCCGACCACTCCCCACGCAGGCGACCATCGGTGCCGAGGTGCTCGTCGAGCCAGGCGTATCCGAAGGTCGTCGCCATGCGCTCGGCCTTGCGCCACTCGAGCAGCGCCTCGATCAGCGGGTGCGAATCGCGGATGGCCTCCAGCCGCCACGCACGCGTGTCGGGAAGTTCAACGCCGATGCTTCGCAGCAAGGCCTTGACCTGGGCAGGGTTGCGGAGGTCGGTCCTGGGGTTCGAGCCGTGGCGCAGCACCTCGTCGTCGCGCGCCCGGCGCCGGTCGGCGGCCTCGGCCTCGGTGCGCGGCCGGGACCCCACGAACGAGGCGACGATTGCCTCCGCGACGTGGCGATCCATCGGCAGCCCGTCGGCCGACAGCTCGGCGCACAGCAGCTCGGCGGCGGATTCGGATCGGGCGATCGACGGCGCCTGCGGGCGCTCGCTCAGGGCCGTCAATCGCTCGGCCTGCAACCCCGCAACAGCGATCGCCAGGTGCGCCCATCGCTCCATGCGGTCCAGCGACCAGGCGAAGTCCGCTGTCATCCATTCCGGCCTGATGTACCCGTCCGCACGAACCGGTTCATTTGGGTCGCCATCCTCGGGCTGCGTGAACAGGTCGATGGCCGCCACGGCAGGCAGCGAGTCGATCGGCAGGTCGTGCAGCTGCGCCCAGGCTCGAGCCGGGTCCATGCGCCACCCCCCGGCGAGCACACGTTGCACTGCCGCGATGTCCCAGCTCTTGGCGACACGCAGACCACCATCGACGAGGGCGCTCGCAGTCGTACCGCCCCACATCACCCACCTCGGACGGAGAGCAACTTCGATCGCCCGTGCCGCCTCGCCAACGTTCGCCCAGGCAATCGACGCCGACCATCCGTCGGGCGTCGCCACCGCCATCCCGACCTCTGACGCGAGAGTCAGGGCCAGCAGTGCCCCGCGCTCGAAACCGGAAGCGACCAGCGCATCAGTGATGCTCTCGGCAGTCGTGAGGCTCTTCGGATCCACCCGCCGTACGGTACGGGGTCAGGGCGACGCCTTCGCGCCCGTTCGCCAATCCGGGATGCTCGGCGCGTTGGGTTCCA
>JANPOJ010000567.1:0-4362 GCA_031427935.1 Ilumatobacteraceae bacterium
ACCCGAAGCCCGGACGAGCGGAGCAGGCCCGCTCGACGAACAACTTGACGGCATCGGATGCGATGCCGCCCTCGAGCGCCAGAGGCGAGATGGTCTGCAGCGTCTCGCCGGCGATCCACAGGTACTCGCGCGAGGTGGCCAGGACCTTGGCGTTCCCGGAGCGACCGAGGATCTGTCTGATGGCTGCGCCAGCGGCACCGAGCACGTGTTCGCAGTTGTCCACCACCAGCAAGAGACGCCGGCCGGCCACGGCCTCGGCCACGGTGTCGATCAGTTCGACATCTCCCTGGGGTGTGATGCCCAATGCGGTCGCAATGGCTGCCGGCACCGACGAAGGGTCATTGACTGGAGCGAGCTCGACCAGCCACACACCGTCGGGAAACTCATCTGCCATCTCGGCGCCGACCTCGACGGCGAGCCGTGACTTGCCGACGCCCCCAACGCCGCTCAACGTGACCAGCCAATTGGACCGCACCAGGTCGGCAACCTCAGCCAGGAGCTGATCACGGCCGATGAACGAGCTCAGCTGCTGAGGCAGGTTGCCGGCGAACGACCCGAGACTACGAAGCGGTGGGAATTCTGACGGGAGCCCATCGGCGACAACCTGATGCACTGCCATCCGCCGCCCAAAGCCGCCGAGTCGATGGTCGCCGAGCGGCCGGAGCGCCAATCGATTCCGCAACAACACCTTGGTCGTGTCCGACACGACTATCTGCCCGCCATGGGCGGCTGACACCAATCGCGCCGCGCGATTCACCTCCGTGCCGACGTAGCCGCGATTTCGCTCGGTCGCCTCGCCCGTGTGCAGACCGATCCGTACCCCGAAGGGAACGGCGGCGGGATCGGCGAGCAACTTCCGCTGGATCTCCACGGCAGCTTCAGCCGCGTCTGACGCCGTCGAAAACGCCGCAGAGAAGCCGTCGGTGGCGAACACGTAGCCGCCGTGCACTTCGATCGTCCCGCGCACGATGCCGTCGTGGATCTCCGTCGCCGCAGCCATCTCGGCCGGCGCCTCTTCCCACAGCCGCGTCGAGTCCTCGATGTCGCTGAACAGAAAGGTCACCGTCCCTGCGGGGAGATCGGCCGGCACGGCGCAACGATAGTTCGGGTTCCAACGGCGGCCGACGCCGAGTCCACCTAGAGCGTGAGAGTGACGGTGTTGTCCGCTGGTGTGACGTCGATCGCTCGTTGTGCGTAGCCGCCAGCGATCGAGCTGTTCACCGTCGATCGGCGAGCTCGGCCGACAGATTGGCGCCCCGCTCGAAGGCCTGCTCGTTGAGGTCGACCATGGCTCGTTTGCCGCTGAGCGCAGTGCGTATCGCAGCGAGGAACGTCGCCTTCGGGAAGATCTGGGTAGCGCCCTGGAGGGCGCCGAGGGCGACCACGTTCTTGACGAGCACCGAGCCGAGGTCCTTGGCCACTTCGGCGAACGGTACGCCGACGACGCGGATCCCGTCCGCCAGCGTGTGCGGCATCTCGCCGATTACCGAGCTGTCATAGATGATGATGCCGCCGGGGCGCACGGTCGGGCCGAACTTGGCCAGGCTGGGAGCGTTGAACGCCACCAGCAGATGGGGATGCGGCGCCGCGGGCGAGAGCACCTCGTTCATCGCCACGTGGACGTCGGCATACGACGTACCACCGCGGGATTCCGGTCCATAGCTCGGGATGTGGGTCGAGTCGAAGCCCTCGCTGATGGCCGCTCGGGTGATGAGCATCGCCGCCGTCTGTGCACCGTCCCCACCGGCGCCCGCCAACTTGAGACTGACGTCCTCCGGATCGAGGTGCGACGGGAATGCGGTCGCGAACCGGTCGGGGCGGTCGGTCGTCGTGCCCAGCGCGGCCAGCGTTCGTTCGGGATCGAAGGTGGGCCTCGGGATGGACGGGAAGCGGAAGCCGTCGGTGACGTCTTTCTTCACCCCCAACGGGAAGACCGGTTCCATGCTGTCGCGCACCCAGGCCTCGGCGGCATCGGGATCGAGGTTGAGGTGGATCGGGCACTCAGAGAGGACCTCGATCAGCGCGAATCCGGTGCCGTCGACTTGGAGCTCGAGGGCCTTCTTGATGGCGCGCTTGGCATGCGTCCGGCGGCGATTGTCGTAGAGCGCGACCCGCTCGACGTAGACCGGGCCGTCGAGCCCGGCAATCAGCTCCGCCACCTTCAGCGGTTGACCGGCGAACAGGGTCCGGCCTTCGGGTGAGGTCGTCGTGGGCTGACCGAGGAGTGTTGTCGGTGCCATCTGGCCGCCGGTCATCCCGTAGATGGCGTTGTTGATGAAGATCACCGTCATCGGCATGCCCAACTGGGCGGCGCTGATGATCTCGGCCAGTCCGATCGACGCCAGGTCGCCATCGCCCTGATAGCACACGACGATCGAGTCCGGGTTGGCAGTCTTGTGGCCGATGGCAACGGCTGGCGCCCGGCCGTGCGCGGCCTGTGTGTTGCCGACGTCGAAGTAGTAGTAGGCGAACACCGCGCACCCGACGGGTGACACGAGGACAGTGCGGTCCTGGACGCCGAGCTCGTCGATCGCCTCAGCCAGGTACTTCTGCGCGAGCCCGTGGCCGCAGCCGGGGCAATAGGTGGTCGTGTGCGCCTTGATCCCCTCGGCGTGACCGTGGCGCTCGAACTGGCGATAGAAGACAGACGACGGCATCAGTGCACCCCCTCCAGGCCCAGCACATGGTCGACGATCTCGGCTTGGGAGGGGAGGATCCCGCCCTGGCGTCGCACGTGACTGATCGGTGGGGCGTGCACCTCGGCGTGGCTCAGGGCCAAGCGCATCTCGTCCTCCAGCTGGCCGCTGCTGGCCTCGACCACGACGATGCGGCGTGCCTGAGGAATCACCCGAAGGAGGGCGTCGATCGGGAACGGCCACAACGTGATCGGGCGGAACAGCCCCGCCCGCAGACCCTTGTCGCGCAACTCCTTGACCGCCCCCTTGGCCAGCTGGGCTGGGGTGTTGCATGCCACGAGGACGACGTCGACGTCGTCGCAGCGGTGGAGGTCGGCTCGCTGCTCCTCGGCCACCATCCGCGCGTACTTTTCGTCGAGCGCTTGATTGTGACGCTCGAGTCCGGCCTCCGACAGGTCGAGGGAACAAATCAGGTTGCCCCGGTGCGAGCGGTCGCCGTAAACGGCCCACTCGGGGATGCCCGGCACGACCATGTGATCGGGGAGGCGCACCTTCCCGGTCATTTGGCCGAGATAGCCGTCGCCAAGGATCACCACCGGGTTCCGATACTTGAACGCCAGCTCGAACGACAGCATCGCGCTGTCGAGCATCTCCTGCGGGGTGGCAGGGACCAGGACGATCGCGTGCGTGTTGCCGTGACCGAGGCCGCGGCAGGCCAGCTTGATGTCCGCCTGCTCGGGTCCGATGTTCCCCAACCCAGGCCCGCCTCGCATGATGTTCACGAAGGCGGCAGGCACCTCCGCCCCGATCAAGTAGGAGATCCCCTCCAACATGAGGCTGAAACCGGGTGAGCTGGTGAAGGTGATGCACCGCTTCCCGGCCCCTCCCGCCCCGTACATCATGTTGACGGTCGCGACCTCGCTGACCGCTTGGACGAACACCCCGTCGAGCGCCGGTTGGACCCTCGCCATCATCTCGGCGCCCTCAGTGGACGGTGTGATCGGGTAGCCGAAGACGTGCCGACATCCAGCCAGGACGGCGCCCACCGCCGCCGCGTACGTGCCTTTCACGATGAGGGGCGCACGTTCTGACAGCGCGACGGTGACGTCGGGCTGTGGCTCGGGTGTGGGCGCGTCGTAGGGCCTCGGACCACCCAGCTGGGCGGGATCGAGCAACGCAAACGCCGCCTCCTCGCCCTCCGGCCGCAGGCCGAACGGTTCCGGACACGCGTCGATGCACAGCCCGCAACGGTTGCACCGCGTCAGATCGAGCACGATCGGGACGAGGCCCGTCAGGGGATGTATCTCGGTGCCGGGCGAGATGCAGTCCTTGATGCACGAGGCGATGCAGCGCCCGCAACCCTTGCAGTACTCTGGCACCAGGAAAGGCAGAGGCCTTTGAGCGATGGTGGTCACGGCATCACAGCCAGAGCAGCTGGCATCGGTGACGCTGGTCCTGAACTGCGCCGATGTAGTTTCGTAACTCGATCTTCGACTGGGGTGCCGCCGCCCGCATAGGGCCTCTTGGCACCGCCGCTCGTGCCTTAGGACTCTGGCCCCAGGAAGGACGAGACTGGCGGTGTGGAGGAAAGCCGGATTGACGTTCGCCCAGCGCTCGACGGCTTCAGCTCACCGCACGCGATCGCAGTCGTCGGGGCCAGCGGCGACCCGGCGACCATCGCCGGACTCCTGTTCGGCAATCTGGTCGACAGCGGTTTCGGCGGGGT
>JANPOJ010000568.1:0-10886 GCA_031427935.1 Ilumatobacteraceae bacterium
CGACGCTCCTTACGTCTTCGTACGCGCGTCACGCTCTTCTTCGGCGTGACCGCGCTGGTCGCCGGCCTCGCCTTGGCAGTGGTCACCTACGGCGTTGCCCGCAACTTCCTGGTCCAACAACGATCCGACGTGATCCTCACCCAGGCAGTCGCCAACGCCACCTCGGTGCGGGCGACCTTGTTGCAGCAGAACCCCGCACCCACCGATATAGAGATCGGAGCACTGGTGCGGAGTCTCAAACGAAGCAGTGAGGGCTACGCGCTCCTCAACGTCGCTGGCAAGGATCCGTTGCCGTCCAACGCCGCCTTTCCCGGAACCGCATATCCGCCGGACCTCATGGAGTTCGTGAAGCGCGGTGGAAGCGCGACGCAGCGATTCAGCGTCGATGGCGACCCGTACATGGCGGTTGGTCTCAGCATTCCGGCCGCCGACGCCCAGTACTACGAGGCCATTCCGCTGCGGGATACCGATCGTGCGCTTCGTGCCATCGGTACAGCGCTCGGTATTGGCGCGGCTGTCACGACGATCTTCGCCGGCGCCCTCGGGTGGTCGACCAGCCGCCGCCTGTTGCGCCCGATCTCTCGCGTGGCGACGACCGCCGGCGAGATCGCCTCCGGTGGATTCGACGCCCGAATGGCGCCGGAGGCCGACCCTGATCTTGCCCGGCTGGCGAAGTCGTTCAACGACATGGCCGACGCGGTGCAAACACGGTTCGAACGCGAAGCCAGATTCGCGTCCGATGTCAGCCACGAACTGCGCTCGCCGATCACCGCGCTCACGGCTGCAGTCGAGGTGCTCGACACGCGACGCGCCGACCTGCCCGACCGCACCCAGCAGGCCCTCGATGTCGTCGTCGGTCAGGTTCGTCGCTTCGATCAGATGGTGATGGACCTGCTCGAGCTCTCCCGCATCGATGCCGGCTCCACCGAACTCCTGCGTGAAGAGGTCGACGTCGGCGAACTCGTGTCGCGCATCGCGCAGCGCTACGGGTTCGGCGACACGCCGATCGAGATCGATCCGAAGGTGCCCAAGACCGTACGGGTCGACAAGCTGCGGTTCGAAAGGATCCTGGCCAACCTGCTGGAGAACGCCAGGGAGCACGCTGGCGGACCGTCGCGTGTCAAGGTCGAGCCCCACGGCCGGCACGGCATCGCCCTCTCGGTCGACGATGTCGGACCGGGAGTTGCCCGTGGTGAGCGGGTGCGCATCTTCGAGCGCTTCGCCCGCGGCAGCGCAGCGCGGCACCGCGTCGGCACCGGCCTCGGGTTGGCCCTCGTCGCCGAACACGCTCACGCTCACGGCGGTGAGGCCTGGGTCGAGGACCGTCCGGGCGGCGGTGCCAGGTTCAAGGTCAGCTTCGCGGAGGTGACGTGATGTTGAAGCGGCTCAGCGCAATCACAGTGCTGTTGATTTGTGTTGTTGTGGCATGCGGCATTCCCGACAACGGTCAGGTCAGCACGATCCAGGGTAAAGACCTGCGAAACCTCGGCGACTCGCTCCCATCCACTTCGACGTCCACCACGACGCTGCCGACGGTCGAGCCGACCACGACAACGACGATCTTGGATACGGCGACGACCATCGCCAGCGAGGACGTGACGTTGTACTTCATCAGCGGGTCACAGCTCAAGGGATACCCCCGTACGCTGGCGAAGCCAGTTTCGACCAACCAGGTCCTCCGCGCACTGCAGGAGGGTCCACCGTCGGGTGATCTCGGCGTCGGCATACGCTCAGCGGTACCCACGAAGGAGAAGGCGTTGATCACATCAACCGAAGATGATTCCGGAGTAGCAACGATTGAGCTACCGCCGGGCTTCTTCGAGCAGATCCCGCAAGAGGACCAGCTGCTGGCGATCGGCCAAATCGTGCTGACCGTTCTCGACGACGTGGGAGGAATCGGACAGGTGCTGTTCGCTCGGAACGGGTCGCCGCTTCAAGTGCCCCGCGGCCCAAGCGGCGGACTCACTGATGGAACCGAGCCGCTGGCTCGGCGCGACTACAAAGACCTGCTGAACCCTCCGGTGCCGACGACCACCACGACAATAACGACGACGACCGTCCCGACGACAGTCTGATCGTGCGCAGCGGTTTCGTCACACTCATCGGCCGGCCCAACGTCGGCAAGTCGACACTGGTCAACGCGATGTGCGGCCGCAAGGTCTCGATCGTCAGCGACAAGCCCCAGACCACACGCACGCGGGTGCGCGGCATCCTGTCGACGCCCGACGCGCAGGTGATCTTCGTCGACACACCCGGGCTGCACAAACCGGTCACGGCATTGGGCAAGCGGGTCAACGCCACGGCTCTCGACAGCGTCAGCGACGTCGACGCGGTGTGTCTGGTGATCGATGCCACCAAGCCGTTCGGCACGGGGGATCAATGGGTCGCCGGCCACCTTGATCTCCCGACATCGATCGTGATCGTCAACAAGATCGATGCGGTCAACAAGGACCGGGTCATCGGCCAGCTCAGTGCGGCGTCGTCGCTGGGCGCGTCGGACTACTTCCCCGTCTCGGCAAAGACCGGTGAGGGCATCCCGACCCTCATCGCCCATCTCACCTCACTGATGCCCGAGGGCCCGCTGTACTTCCCCGACGACACGGTCAGCGATCAGCCGGAGGAGACGTGGGTCGCCGAATTGGTGCGCGAGCAGTTGCTGGCGGTGACCCACGACGAGCTGCCGTACAGCATTGCGACACGGGTGACTGAATGGGAATGGCCGCGCATCCGCGTCGAGATCATCGTCGAGCGCGAGAGCCAGAAGGGAATGGTCATCGGCAAGGGCGGGGCAGTGCTGAAAGAGGTCGGCAAACTCGCCCGCGCCCAACTGCCCGACGGCGCGTACCTGGAGCTGTTCGTGAAGGTCGACAAGGATTGGCAGCGCCGACCCGACCGAGTCGAACGACTCGGGTACTGAACGCGCGTGTAGCGTCGCCGAGGTGCTGACGGCGTTCCTCACTCACAATTCGGAGGATTTCGATGCGTACTACGGACGGGCACTTGCGGACCTGGAATCGTTCGCCCAGGTGGTCGGCAACCCACTCGACCGTGACCTCACCACGGCCGAGTTGATCGCCGCCGCACGCGACTGCGACGTGATCATCGCCCACCGTTCGACACCTGGTGAAGCCGCTCTGTTCACCGAGCTTCCCGGCCTGCTGGCGTTCTTGCGCTGCGCGGTCGACATCAGCACGATCGACGTGCCGGCCGCGAGCGCGGCGGGTGTGTTGGTCGGCCATGCCGACAAGAGTTTCGTGGCATCGACGGCGGAGCTCGCCCTGGCACTGACGCTCGACCTCGCCCGCAATGTCAGCGAGTCGACGATCGACTACCGGGGCGCAATGGCACCGCCTCAACGCCCCGGACGACAGCTGCGCGGGCGTACTGCGGGCATCATCGGCTACGGCGCGATCGGTTCGTACCTCGCAATGCTCTTGCATCGAGTCGGCATGCGCGTGGTGGTCAACGATCCGGTCGCAGATGCGTCGCTCGACGGGTTCGAACAGATGAGCAAACGCGACCTGCTCGCGTGCTCCGACTTCGTGTTCCCACTCGCGCCGGCCGGCCCCGAGACGATGAACCTGATCGACGCCGAGGCACTGGCCGCCATGCGGCCGGGTGCGATGCTGGTCAACGTGTCGCGCGGTGAACTGCTCGACGAGGCCGCTGTCGCCGCAGCGCTCGATTCCGGTCACCTCGGAGGGTTGGCCATGGACGTCGGTCGGGCACCCGATCAGCGTCCGTCACCAGCGCTGGCGAGTCGGCCTGGCGTAGTCGCGACTCCACACCTCGGTGGGCTGACACCCGAGAACGCCGACGCCCAGGCAATGAGCTCGGTCGAGCAGGTTCGGGCAATTCTCGCAGGTGTGATGCCTCCCCGTGTCGCCAACGCAGACCACGCCCGTCGCCTTCGAACGTGGTGGGCCACTCAGTGAGCGTGCCGCAATTCCCATCGGGCGCGTGCGACACGCACATGCACATCTACGACAGCCGCTACCCCGTTGCGGCATCCTCGCTGCTGCGGCCACCCGACGCCACGGTCGCCGACTATCGGCGGGTCCAGGCCACACTCGGTCTCCAGCGCGTCGTGGTCGTGCAACCGTCCACCTACGGCTTCGACAACTCGTGCGCGTTCAGCGCGGTCGCCGAGATCGATGACGCCCGCGCGGTCGTGGTGATCGACCACTTGGTACCCGACCTCGAGCTCGACGAACTCACGCAGCTCGGTGCACGCGGCGCGCGGTTTCACATGCTGCCCGGTGGTGCGGTGCCCTGGGAGATCATGCGCACCGTCGCCGATCGAATCGCTCCGCACGGCTGGCACATCCAACTGCAGATGAACGGTCGCGATCTCGCCGACCGATTCGATGCGCTCGTCGCCCTTCCGACTCCCCTCGTGATCGATCACGTCGGCCGGTACATGCCGCCCGTCGAGCCCGACGACGAACGGTTCGTCGTGCTGCTGCGACTGCTCGATACCGGACGGTGCTGGGTCAAGTTGTCGGCGCCGTACGAATCGGCAGTCGATCCCACGCACGAGTACGCCGCCGTGACCCGGCTGGTGCGCACGCTCGTCGAACGATTTCCCGGACGGATGTTGTGGGCAACGAACTGGCCGCATCCGGGCCAGGCCGATCCTCCATCATTGGAGGTTCTCCGCCGGCTGTGCTTCGAGTGGTTGCCCGACGATGCGGCCCGTCACCGCATCCTCGTCGACAACCCTGCGGAGCTGTACGGATTCGCGTAGCCCGTCACGCCGATTTCCATCGGCGAGAATGCAGCCATGGATGCAGGCGCTACCGATATCAACACGTTCATCGAACTCGAAACCCAGGTCTGGGAGGCGCTCCGCAACGGCGACGCGGAGGCGGACACCCGCTTGCTGGCCGAGGATTTTCTCGGTGTCTACCCCAGTGGGTTCGCGGGTCGATCGGACCACGCGGGACAACTGGCCAATGGTCCGACCGTGGCCGACTTCGAGCTGCACAACCCGCGGCTGGTGGCGCTCTCCGACAACGACGTGCTGCTGGCCTACCGGGCCGACTGGCATCGACTCGTGCGGGGTCAGCGCGGCGCCCGCGAGTCGATGTACATCAGTTCGTTGTGGTCTCGCAGGTCAGGTCGTTGGGTCAACGTCTTCAGTCAGGACTCGCCGGTCGAGGTTCCCGTCGTGCGGTGAGCCGATGCCGTAAAGTTTCGTGGATGCGTCTGCCCCGTCATCTACTCGCTGCCCTCTTCGTCATCTCCGGGGTGCTCGTCGCCTGTGGCAGCGACAAGCCCGCTGCGTCCGGAAGTGGCGCGACCGTCGCGCAGGCCTCTTCTCACACCTCCGGGGCGGCCCCGACACAGCCCCCAGCAGCCGGCGGCAACGTCGACTGTGCCGCGCTGAAAGACGCAATGGCCAGCATGCTCGTCAACTGGCAGGTGGTCATCGGCTTGAGCAACACACCGACCTCGGAATGGGCTCAGGTCCCAATCGGCACCATCTCGAAGTTCGGCGATCAACTGGCGGCGATCACGGCGGCACTCGGCAGCGACGCCGATGCTGCGGCCACCCTGTCGTTCATGTCAGGAGCCAACGACATCGTGAAGCGTGGCCTCGGCGGCGATGCCGCGGCACAAGCCGACCTCACCACCTACATGGGTACCGACATCTCGGCCAGCATCGGCAAACAGCTGCCGATCTCGCTGGCTTTTTCGAACGCCGGCTGCAGCTAGCACCAGGCGCGGCGATGGGAAGCGGATCACGCCAGTCAGTCTCGGGTCATGAGCAGCAGCTCTGCATTGAACAGATCATGATGCTGACGGGTTCCTTCATCAACGAAGCCGTAGCGGCGATAGCAGGCTTGGGCGCGCTCGTTGACGACGAGTACCCACAGCATCTGCGCGCCGACGAAGCCGATGGAATTGGACAGCAACAAGTCGGCGAGACCGCTGCCGTGGTGAGATTCGAGGATGTCGATGGCGTGGAGCTCGGAGGGAGCAGCCGGATCATCGTCACGGCTGGCACCCCAAGCAACCAGTCCAACAATCGATCCGTCAGGCGCGAGGCCCACAAGACGATCTACCCGATCGGCCTCGTCTGACGCCAGCAAGTGCTGCCAGCGGGCGATATTGCTCTCAACGGTGAGCGACGCGAGATAGTCCTCCGGCAAAATGCCCACGTATGCCTGTCCCCACACCGCAAGATGAACCCGCCCGATCTCGGCAGCGTCGTTGATGTCCGGTCCCCGGATTCGATAGCCGGCCGCAGACGCACGCGCCGCCCTGGCCACGCCCTGATCAAGGTTCGTCTGCGCCACACGTTTGACCGTACCGCCTCGCCCTCCGGGACATCTCTCAGTTTGGCGGGTATGACACCTGGTCAGGGTTTGCTGGGCGAACCGGGCAGCCCCGGTTCGGTACGTAGTGTTCTGGGCGTGCCCAGTTCATCCGGGCAGGGTCACCGGCTCACCATCACACGTGTGCGAGGACGCGATCGAGAGGGCGTGGTACGCGGCGGAGATCAAGGGCGCTGGCGAGCGAGGGTCTCGATCGCAGCCTGGTCGCTGTCGCCCTCGACGAGATGACAGCCCGCACGCCCGGCTACACCTTGCTGGCGCGACCTGCCCAGAATGGCGCACGCAGATCACGCTTGAGGACTTTGCCGCTGCCGGTCTTCGGGAGCTCAGGGCTCCACGTGACCGACCGCGGGATCTTGTAACCGGCGAGGTGCTCGCGGCAGTGCGCGATCACCTGCTGCTCGGTCATCGCCGCACCCTCACGCACGACCACGACAGCGTGCACCGACTCCCCCCACTCCTCGCTGGGCACACCGAAGACCGCTGCCTCGAGCACATCAGGATGGATCTCGAGCGCGGCCTCGATCTCTGCGGGGTAGATGTTCATTCCTCCGCTGATGACCATGTCCTTTTTGCGATCGCAGATGTAGTAGTAGCCCTCGTCATCGCGGTAGGCGATGTCGCCGACGGTCTGGTAGTCGTCGCGCTGGTCCTTCACGTACTGATCGTGCTGCTTGTAGTAGTCGGCGAATGCGCTCGGGCTCTTCACGAACAGCTCCCCGGGATGCTCGGGTCCGGTGCCGGTGACCTCATTGCCGTTGTCGTCGAACAACTTGAGCTCGACCATGGGTGCCGGCTTGCCACACGAGCCGGGCTTGCGCAACTGATCCTCGGGGCGAAGGATGCAGTTGACGCCGAGCTCGGTCGAGCCGTACACCTCGAAGAGCGAGTCGGTCGGGAAGTCGGCGAGGTACATCTGCTTCAGAGTGAAGCTCCACGGCGCGGCGTTGGCGATCATTCGCTTCATCGACGACACGTCGTACCTGGCCTTCACCTCGGCCGGCAGGTTGCAGATCATCCGGATCGGGGTCGGCGCACTGAACGTCGAGGTGACCTGGTACTTCTCGACGAGGCGCAGCCAATCGACCGGGTCGAACTTTCGTTGCAACACCACCGTCTGACCGAGCGCCTGGGCAATAGCCATGAAGCCGCCGGGACCACTGTGATACAGCGGACCGGTCGGGACGTAGACGTCGCTCGGCGTATAGCCGACGTGAGCCAGCATGGCCCCGAGTTGTACCGGGTTGCCGGAGCTACGCCGAAATGCACCCTTCGGCTTACCCGTCGTGCCACTCGTGTAGATCATCGTCGCACCGCTGCCGGTCGATTCCAGAATCTCGGGCTCATCAGCCGAGGCTTCGGCGATCGCCGCGTCGGCATCGACCATGTCCTTCGGAACCTTGCCGTCGAAGACCAAGTAGTGCTGCACCTTCGGCAGCGCGCCGCGGATGCGTTCGAACATCGGCGCGAACTCGGCGTCGACGTACACGATCGTCGCATCGCAGTGGTCGGTGACGTACGTCGCTTCCTCGTCGCTGAGCCGATAGTTCAGCGGCACTGCGGTCACCCCCAACTTGCGCGCCGCGTTGATCATCACCACGAGCCCCGGCGAGTTCTGGCCGCACCACACGACTTTGGTGTCGCCCGGGCGAGCGTCGAGGTCCAACAACAGGTTGGCCAAGCGGTTGGCCTGCTCGTTGAGCTGCCCATACGTCATGGTGGTGACGGTTCCATCGGGGCGGTCGTCGATCACCGCCAACTTGGCGGACTGCGTGATCGAATAGGCAGTGAGGAAGTCGGCCATCAGCGCACTTCGTAGCAGGCGGGCAGCATTCTTGGTCAAGCGAAGGGGCAGGAGTGCTGCACGCAACAGCCGATCGGTCACGACTTCACCGTACGCCCAAGCGACTGCAATGCTCGCACCATGTCTGCACGCATGATTCACGGATCCGCCGGGCTCAACGAAGCCGTCGGCGAGCACCTCGGCTACAGCGACTGGCTGGAGATCAGCCAGGAGCGGGTCAACCGGTTCGCCGAAGCGACAGGCGATTTCCAGTGGATCCACGTCGACCCGGAGCGAGCGAAGAAGGAGAGCCCGTTCGGCGGGCCGATCGCCCACGGCTACCTCACCTTGTCGCTGGCTCCGATGATGATGCCGCTGGTCGTACAAACCACCGGCTTCACGATGGGCGTCAACTACGGGTGCAACAAGGTGCGGTTCATGTCACCCGTGCCGGTCGGCGCAAACCTGCGACTCGGGGTCAAGTTGCTGACCGTCGACGACATCGCCGGCGGCGTGCAGTCGACGTACGAACTGACTTTCGAGTGCGAAGGCGCCGCCAAGCCCAGCTGCGTCGCCGAAGTGATCTACCGCAGCTACGAGTAGCAGTCGGCGACGACATTCTGTTGCTTCGCCCGTCAAGGGTGTGTGAGTCGGGTGCCACATCCGGACGCGCAATCGGACTCACAGTGTGATGTCGATCGGGCTGGTGTGAGCCCGGTGTTGCGGCCCGGCGCACAATCGGGCTCACAGTCGGATGAGACCCGGCGCAGCTGAACCCGAACCTGATGGCCGAGGAATAGATTCGCCGCGATGAAGTCAGCGATGCAGCACGTCGGAATCGTCACGGGGGCAAACCACGGCATCGGCGCGGCGACGGCAGAGCGACTCGCTTCTCGCGGTGTCGCGGTCGTGATCACGTACCTGCGACGTCGTGTCGCAACCGACCCGGCTACGCCCGAGCGCTATCAAGAGAACCGGATGAAGGCGGGCAAGGAAGTCGTCGCACGGATCACGTCCGCCGGTGGACGAGCCGTTGCGATGGAAGCCGACCTCCTCGACGCCACGACGCCGACGATGCTGTTCGATCGAGCCGAGGCCGAGTTCGGGCCGGTCGACATCTTGATCAACAACGCAACAGGCTGGGCATCCGGAGACTCGTTCGCCGCGGGCGGCACCGATTCGGCCGGGCGCGGGACTCCGTCGGTGACCGCCGAGTTGTTCGACCGCACCTTCGGCGTCGACGCGCGGGCCGGTGCGCTGATGATCGCCGAGTTCGCTCGGCGCCTGATCGACCGTGGCGGCAGCTGGGGTCGCATTGTCGGGCTCACGTCGGGCGGTCCGAACGGGTTTCCATCCGAGGTCACGTACGGCGCAGCGAAGGTCGCTCTCGAGAACTACACGATGTCGGCCGCTACCGAGCTCGGCCGCCGAGGGGTCACCGCCAACATGGTTCATCCGCCGATCACCGACTCGGGTTGGGTGAACGACGCCATTCGCGAGTTCGCCGCGACCAGTTCCGAACACTTCCACGTCGCCGAGCCTGCCGATGTCGCCGCGGTGATCGCCTGGCTGTGCACCGACGAGGCACGGATGGTGACGGGCAATGTCATCCGGATGCGTTAGCGGAAGTCCAAGATGCGCTAGCGGAAATGCGGCATCACTTCCGACGCGAACAGGTCCATCGACTCGGTGTCGGGGTAGTCGCTACACCACGGGATGAAGCCCGTACAACCAAGGTCGACGTACGTCTGGACCTTCTCGCAGATCTGTTCGGGCGTGCCGACCAGACCGTTGGCCTGCCACTTCTCGAACGGGTCACCCCACAGGCTGCGGGTGCCCATCGCCTTCAACTCGGCCTCGGTCGAGCGGATGCACATCTCCGGCGACCAGGTCTTGCCGATCGTCTCCTCGTCGCGGCCGACGGCGATGCAGTGACCCTTCAAGATCTCACTTTTGCGAGCCCACTCCTCCGGCTGGCCACCGAAGTTCGAGTAGTCGGCATGACGGGCGACGACGCGCAATGTCAGCTGCTCTCCCCCGCCGCCGATCCAGATCGGTGGGTGAGGCGATTGCAACGGCTTCGGGTCACAGTTCGCCCGCGACAGTTGGTAGTACCGCCCCGCGAACGTGGTCTCCGGCTGCGTCCACATGCTCTTGACGATCTCCACGCACTCGCGCAGCATGCCGATGCGATCCTTCGGGCGAGGGAACTCGAACCCGTAGCCCTTGTACTCGTTCTCGTACCAGCCGGCGCCGATCCCCCAATCGAGACGACCGCCGCTGATCACATCGATCGTCGAGGTGATCTTGGCCAGCACGCTGGGCTGGCGGTAGCTGTTGCAGCCGACCATCTGGCCGAGGCGCACGGTGCTCGTGAGTTGGCTGATCGCAGCCATCGTCGTCCAGCATTCGAACACTGCCTCGCCCGCCGGCCGTGGCACGTTGTGGAAGTGGTCGTAGACCCAGATCGAGTCGTAGCCGAGGGCCTCGGCTCGCACGGCGATGTCGACAGCCTTCTGCCACTTCGCCTGGGCACCCTCGATTTTCGCCAGCTCCATCTTCCAACCCTGCGGCATGAAGACGCCAAAGATGATCTTGCTCATGTCGGCGCACCATAGTGGCGTTCGGTCGGCCCGGCTTCGGCCGTGACCAGTGGTCCGATGGGTGACGCTGGTCACAGCTTGCCTAGGTTGCGGCCATGGAGTACTCGGTGGCCGACATCCACGAGGCAATTGCCGCGAGCAGACCCGACGCGGAGTGCC
>JANPOJ010000569.1:0-13337 GCA_031427935.1 Ilumatobacteraceae bacterium
CCCGTCATGGCGGAGAGGGTGGGATTTGAACCCACGGACCACTTGAAGGCGGTCCCCGCATTAGCAGTGCGGTCCATTCGACCTGGCTCTGGCACCTCTCCTAGCGACTGCTGAGGCTATCGCAGCGATCGGCGGCGTCCCCACTGCGAATTCCGCAGGTGGTCGCGTCCGCAACTTCCGCATTGGGCGCAGCGCTGTGCATCTGTGGAGTGAGTGGAGGACGTGATGAACACCGAGCGCGGTGAGAGTGCATTTGACGGCGAGGGCGGAGGCAGGTCATGCTCGTCGTTGGGTGCTAGCAGGTAAGGGTGGCGGACATTGTGAATACAACGCGCGCGGAGGCGTTACGGCCTATGGCTGCTTCAACGCGGCCCGGCTTCAGACCATCGTCGAGATCGCGGGCCCGGATCGCCGTGGGCACGTTGTTGTCGTTGGTCGCGGTCGGTGTCGTTCTGCTGGTCTTTTCGACGGCCGACCGGCGGGTCGCGGTGCTGCAGGTGGTGCGAGATCTTCCGGCCGGCGCTCAGATCGCCGCCGCCGATGTGCGCACGATCGAGTTGTCGACCGATCCGTCACTGGCCGTCATCAGCGCCGCAGATATTGCGACCGTGGTCGGGCGGTACACGAAGGTGCGCATCGTCACCGGAGGGCTGCTGGCCGCCGGATTGCTGCAAGCCGAGGCGTTGGTCGCGCCGGGTTCGGCGGTCGTCGCCGTGACCATTCCATCGGGAGAGTTGCCGGCAGGGTTGCGCGAGCGCTCGCAGGTGCAGATCGTCATACCGACGACCGGCGACGACACTCCTCAGCCCCCGGTGGTCGGTCGCGTCGTCGGGTTGCCCGAGGCGCCTGACGCCGTCACCGGCCAACTCTCGATCTCATTCGAGGTCGCCGCGGCTGACGCGGTTGTGGTGGCCGGCGCCTCCAGGGTCAGGGTGGTGTTGCTCGACCCAGGTGTCGACCCCTCCGGAATCACGCCATGAGCCTGGTCGCGGTGATCGGTGACGGGTGCACCACGACCGCGCTCGGTCTCGCCGCATCCTGGCCCGTGGGCGAGCCGTGCATGCTCGCCGAGTTCGATCCGGCCGGCGGATGCCTGGCCGCATGGCTCGACGTGCCGAGATCGCCCGGCCTCGCCGAGGTCGTCGCCTCGGCGTCGCCGGGCTCGTGGGCGACCATTCGGGCGATGTCGCAGCGCTCGCAATCCGGTGTCGACGTGCTCGTTGCCCCGACGAGGTCGGTCGAGGCGACGGCCGTGGTGCTGGCGGCGACCTCTGCTGTGCTGCCCGTGCTCTCCGGGCTCGACCTGCCCGTCGTCATCGCCGACGGTGGTCGGCTGCGGGGGCCGATGTCGGCATTGGTGCTGCAGGCCGGCGTCGTCGTCATCGCCCACCGCCAGCACCGTGGTTCGGCGGCAGCTGCTGCTCTGGGCTTGGAACGCGTCGCCGAGCTCGCGTCTCAATTGGCGGCCCGCTCGATCCCGGCGGTCATCGCCCTCGTCGGCTCCTTGCCGTATGGGGCCGACGAAGTAGCCCACTTCGTCGGCGCAGACACAGTGGTCACGCTCGCCGACGACCCATGGGCGGCAGCGGTGCTGGCCGGTCGCGCCGGTTCCGGCAGTCGCCTGCGGCGCTCACCGTTGATGCGTTCCATCGTGGAGCTGGCAGGCGTCGTATCGCACCGGCTACCTCGCGTGAGCGCCTCCGATGTCTGGGCGCAACCGTTCGACGAGCGCTCGATCGGCGAGCGGCCGTGAACGTCGACCGCACGCTGGTTCGCGACCTGACGGCTCGGCTCTCCGGCCGCCTGGTCGAGGCGATCGAAGGCGACACGTCGTCCACCAAGACCGCCGGGTTCGGCGCGGTCGACACACCGCGCCGAGTCGGGCTCCGTGAAGATCGGGCTCGCCTCGAGCTCTTGATGGGCCGATGGATGGCGGACGAGATCGCCGCCGTCAATCAGACGCGGTTGCAGCGCGGCGATGGCCTGCTCGACGAGCACACCGAGCGCACCCTGCGTGCTGCGGCGTACGCCGAGACGGTCGGTGCCGGACCGTTGGAGCCATACATGCACGATCCCGAGGTCGAGGAGATCGATGTCAACTCGCACCGCGTCACATGGGTTTCGTACTCCGACGGACGCAAGGAGGCCCTTGGTCAGCTCTGGGATTCAGCTGACGATCTCTACGCCTTCCAGCGTCGGCTGACGTTGTCGATGGGGGTCGCCGAGTCCCGGCTCGACGAGCAATCGCCGATGGTGACGCTGCAGGCACCCGACGGCTCGCGTGTCGTGATGGTGCTCGGAGGCCCCGGGCGAAGCGGTGTCTCCTCGGAGCCACGAATCGCCATCCGACGCTTCACCGTCCACCGGGTCGGGCTCGACGGTCTCGCGGCGCGTGGGCTGTTCCCGCGCTGGCTCGTCCCGCAGCTGGAAGCACTCGTGCAGGCGGGCATGACGATCCTGATCTCGGGTGGTCCGGGCGCTGGCAAGACGACCCTGTTGAAGGAGCTGTTGGGGGCGGTGTCGCCATTGGAACGCATCCTCACCGTGGAGAAGGGTCTGCTGGAGCTACGTCTCGAGGACGACCCGCGTCATCCCGATGCTCCGGCGCTGTACACCCGCCAGGCCAACACCGAGGGCCGCGGTGCGGTGACGGCTCGCGAGCTCGTCGAGCTGACCCGTCGCTTGAACCCGGATCGGGTGATCGTCGGTGAGCTCGTGGAAGACGAGGCACTGGAGATGCTCGACGTCGCCTCGATGTGCAAGCGGGGGTCGATGGCGACCATCCATGCCCACACGGTGGAGGCGGTGCTCAGCCGCCTGGCGTTCTACGTCGCCAAGAGCAACACCAAGTTGCCGGAGTACGCGGTGTGGAGCCTCATCGCCGAAACCATCGATTTCGTCATCCACATCGACCTCGTTCGCAACACCGATGTCGGTGCGCCGCAGCGGTGTGTCACATCGATCGTCGAGTACGGCGGGCGGGGCGAGAACGGCGGCGTGCGCTCGACCGAGACGTGGGGCATGAACGAGCGGAACCAGTTCGTACAGCGCAACCCGTTGTCCGAGCGACACCTCCGTAGGCTGCGACTGGCGGGCATCTCCGACGGCGTGTTCGTGCCCAACGACGACCTGCCCATCCACGGGTTGCCTTCGACCGGAATGGTGTCACGATGAACCGCGACGAACTCTTGCTGGCGACCGCCGCGGTCCTGCTGGTCGTCGGTGGCGGAATCGTCTGGTCGGGGTTGCACCACGAGCCCAGCCGTCCACGCAAGAGGTCGGCGCTGCGGCTCCCGATCATCTCAGCCATCGCCGCCGGCGCGTTTGTCGTGGCGATCTCTGGGTGGATCATCCCGTCGGTCGTGGTCGGTGCAATCGTGGGTTGGCTGGCGAACTCGATGCGCATCCGCCGGACCGGAGCCGATGTTGGTGTCGAGCGAACCGAGGCGTTGGCATCGTGGATCGAGAACGTGCGAGATGTCTTGCAATCGGGCAACCAGCCGGTCGGCGCGATTGGGGCCACGACCGACACGTGCCCTCCGTCGATCCGGCCGCACGTGCGGTCGCTGTTCGCCCGACTCTCTGCCGGTCAACCGGCGGAGATCGCCTTCCGGCGGTTCGCCGACGATATGGATGAACCGCTGGCCGACCTGGTTGCCGTTGGTCTCCTGATCGCGGTGTCGCGCGGAGCCGAGACCGAAGACGTGCTCTCGGCGCTGGCCACACAGGCCCGCCATCAAGCGGATCGGCGACGCATCGTCGAAGCCGAGCGGGCCCCGATGCGACGCGAGGTGTTGATGGTGTCGTTGGTGATGTGTGCGCTGCTCGGAGGAGTGTTCCTGTTCGCACGCAGCTCGTACCTCGACGCGTACGACGACGTGTCTGGACAGGTCTTTCTCGCGCTGATCCTCGTCGGGTACGGAGCCTTGTTGATCTGGGTCGGCAGGCTGGCGACGTTCCCGCAGCCGTCGAGGTTCCTCACGCTTGGTCAGGTCGAATCATGACTGACGTGGCGCGTCTGGTGGCCGCCACGCTCGTCGGCGTGGTGGGCGCCTGGTTGCTGGTCACCGGCGGTACGCAGCGACGGCCCGCGCTGGCAAAGATGTCGGCGCACCTTCGACGAGCACCGACGATGCTTGCCGTCGACCCGGTCGACGGGTGGGGTCGCCTCGGCCGGACGTTGGCGCGTCGAATGCAACTTCACCCCGACGTCGTCGCAGACCTCCGCCTCGTGTGTCGGTCGCAGGAAGTGCATGCGGCGTACCTCACCGCAGCTGCAATCGCCGGTCTGTTCGGTCCGTCGGTGTCGCTCGTGATCGCTCAGACGATGGGGGTGATCTCGACGGGTGTGATCATGCCGTTGGCCGTCGCCCTGATCGGCGCCGTCGTGGGGCCACTGGTGGTGCACTCGGCGATGCGTGCTGACGCGGCCGAGCAACGCCACGATCTTCGCTACCAACTCTCCTCGTACCTCGATGTCGTCACGATGTTGCTGGCGGGCAACGTCGGCAACGAAGGCGCGCTGCGACAGGCTGCGCAGGCTGGCGATGGTCGCCTGTTCGTCGAGTTGCGGCGCAGGATCCTGGTCGCCGAGACCTCGAACCGCTCCTTGGTTTCGGCGCTGGCGCACCTGGGCGACGACCTCGATCTCGTCGAGTTGCAACAGGTCTCCGCGTCAGCATCGCTCGCTGCCTCAGCGGGTGCGCCGGTCGCCAAGAGCCTCGCAGCCAAGTGCGCCACGTTGCGCGGCGCGCTGTCGGCAGAGCAGGAGACCGACGCCCGCGTACGGACCGGCAAGATCACGATCCCCCTGGTCGGCATGTCGATCCTGATCATGGCTGTGGTCGTCTACCCAGCCCTCAACTTCTCTCGATAGGAGCACCGATGAACATCGAACTGATGCTGTCAACAATCACCCACCTGGTCTACGGCCAGCTCCGGCGTTTCACTGCGGACACCAGCGACGAACGCGACCGTGGAGCGGTGTCGCTCGAACAGGTGCTGTGGTTCGTCGCCGCCGGCGTGGCAGTGGCCGTGATCGCGGGCGTGCTGTGGGGAAAGGTCAAGACCGAGGCCGACAAGCCGATTCAGGCACCGACTGCCCCGTGAAGGACCGCGATCGCGGCGCAGCGTCACTGACCATCGTGCTGTTGGCTCCGATGCTGCTGGTGCTGATGTTCGCCGGATTCCAGGCGGCGATGTGGAACCACGCGCGGACCGAGGCGAGGGTGATCGCGCGTGAGACGGCCGCTCTGGTCGCTCGTGATCACCTGCCTGCGCCGCAGGCCGTGGCTGCCGCAGTCGCATCACTCGCCAGCGACAGCGTCCTCGGTGGTGTGAACGTGGCCGTCGACACGACGGCAACCATCGTGACGGTCACGATCTCGGGTGACGCGCCAGGGATGTTGCGGGGCACCTCGGCATCGGTACGGGTCACGGTCGCCCTCCCGCTCGAGGGATGGGTAGCGCTGTGAGAACCGTGAGGGATCGGGGCGAAGCCAACGCACTCGGACTGGTCTTGATCGCGCCGGTTGCGATTGCGCTCGCGGTCCTGATCCTGTGGATTGGGCGGAAGGTCGATGCAGATGCCCAGGTGCAGGCGGCAAGTTCGGCCGCCGCCCAATCTGCGGCCCGCCAACGCACTCCCGCCGCGGCGATCGCGGCCGCTCGGTCGACGGCTGCGCTGATGCTGACCGATGTGAAGGAATGCGCCGGTGGTCCGGCGATCTCGATCGACGCATCGCAGTTCAGGGCCGGCGGAGCAGTGACGGTCGTGGTGGCGTGTTCGCCGCAACGAGATGACCTGCGGCTGTCCGATCCGCGATCGGCCACGTTCGTCGCCACTTCGACGGCGTCCGTCGATGCCTATCGATCGGCGGGACTGCCGTGATCCGGGTGGATCGTCGACATGACCGCGGGTCGGCGACGGTGTTGATGATCACCTTGTGCTTCACCTTCCTGGCCGGCTCCTTGGTCTGGCTGTCGCGCACCGTCGACCAATCACTCGACGATCGCGCCAACGCCGCATCGATCGCGTTTCAGGCTGCTCGTGCCGGCGCCCAGGCGATCGATCCAACGGCGGTGCGCGCCGGACTGGTCATCGTCGACCCGGTCGCGGCTCGGCTGGCGGTGGCCGAGACGACTGCTCGCCTCCTCGCCGCCAACGGTGACATCGGTTCGCTGTCCGCCGTATCGATCGAGACCAACAGGGTCACCGTCTCGGTGACCATCACGACGACCGGCCGTGCGGCCACGGGCACTGCATCCGCTGCAGCGGTCGCCGGCGTCGACGCACCACTGCCCTGAGGAGATCGCGATGTCCACTTCCACCACCGCCCGACGTGGCGCACGACTCGCAATGATCGCGGCGACCACCGGGTCGGCAGTCGGAGTCGTCGTCGGCCTGCCCGCCTTCCTCGTCGTCGTCGCTCGTGCACGTTTCGATCACGCCTCACCACTGCACGGCTTGAATGCCCCATGGCGATGGTCGGTCGTGGACCTGCGCTCGTGGGCGAGGCGACTGACGCACGGCCTCGACTCCTCCGCAGCCTTGGTCGATCTGTTCTTCCGCGTCGCGTTGGTCGTGGGTTGGGTGTGCGTGGCGATCTTGATCTACACGGTCGTCGATGAGCTCGTGTTCCAGCTCCGTCGAGGCATGCCATCCGCCCGGCCTCGTCACTTCGGCGGCATCGGCCTGCTCGGTCGCAAGGTGGCGACAGCCTTGGTCGCCGTGCTGCCGCTCGCGATCTCGGTCACGCCGGCGCTCGCCGGAGTGGGGCCGGCCCGCGCCGCAATCGGTGTGATCCACCACCGAGTCGCCGATCTGGATGCGCCGACAGAGACCGCGTTGGCGCTCCCCGTTGCTGTCGCGCCGACGGCCAGTGCCGCTGCTCTTGGAAGCGGATGGTCGACGGTGGAAGTGCGGCGTGGCGACTCGGTATGGGCGATCGCCGAGCGGGTCGGTGATGGGCGTGACGTGGGAGCCATCGCCAGGCAGATCGTCGCCGCCAACCTCGGGTCGGTGATGAACGATGGGCACCGGTTCTCCACCCCGGCGCTGATCGAGCCCGGTTGGATGTTGAACGTACCCGTCGACGGGTCGCCGGTGGCCGACATCATTCCTGACTTGGTGGTGTTCCAGGATGACTATGTCGTGGTCGCCGGTGATTCGTACTGGCGGATTGCCGAGACCCACCTCGATCCCGCCGCGGGCGCCCGTGAGATCGCGGCGTACACCGACGTGTTGATGGAGATGAACTCGTCCCGGCTCGGATACGCGGATCGTCGCCTGATTCGGCCCGGCGATGTCGTGCAGCTCGCTGCTCCCGACGTTCCGGAGATCGCTGACTTCCCGCCGGTCCTCGCTGCTCCCCAGGTGCCAGCGGTTGTCACCGCGCCAGTCATCGTCGCCCCGGTGGCGCCGACGGTCGTCGGGTTTCCACCGCCGGCTGCTCCACCTTCGGCCACCGTCGAGCCCCAACCTGCGCCGCCGATCGCTCCACCGACGGGGACCTCGATCGCGCCAGAAGTCTCCGCGTTCTTCGGGAACCAATCGAACGGCGTTCCGACGCAGCGGGGTCTCCCCGCGGCACTCCTGCTGTCGGGAGGCGCGATCATCGTGCTCGACGCTCGCCGTCGCCAGCAGCTGCGATCAGCCCGCATCGGCGCACGCCTGCTGCCACCGACTCCGCAGGCGGTGGAGACCGAACTGCTGCTGCGGTCGCTGAACCGCGCCGAGCAACTGGCGCGGGTCGATCTGGCGCTGCGCTGTGCAGCGCCGGGGTTGGTGCGCCAGCAGGCCCGCGCCCTAGCAATCGAGATCGCTGACGACGGGGAGATCCGTGTGTACACCGATCGTGCGGCACCGATCGTTGCCCGGCATTGGCTGTTCGATGTCGAGGCGGGTGCATGGCGACTCCCGGCGAATGTCCCGCTCGTCGACCTGGCCGACGACGCACGTCGGGTCAACCAGCCCTGTCCCTCGCTCATCCACATCGGCGAGTCAGCCGGTGGGCAGTTGTTCGTCGATCTCGAGGCGATGGGCACCCTCAGCATCGACGCTTCGCCGGAAGTATCGGCCTCGATCGTGCGCTGTGCCGCGGCCTCGCTGGCGGTGTCACCCTTCGCCGAGTCCAGCCGAATCTTCACGGTGGGGCTGGAGATCGACTCGCACCTCGGGAACCCGACCGTCGAATCACATCGTTCACTCGGCGAGGCGGTGGAAGCCGTCCGCACGACCGTCGGCAGCATCGCCACCACCACGAGCGGCACTGCCTCGACGTTCGCCTTGCGCTCGATCGAGCACGGTGGCGAAGCATGGGAGCCGTCGCTGCTGCTCGCGGTCGGTGCCGACGATCCAGCCGACCTCGCTTCGTTGTCGGCGCTTGCACGCGGGGGCGGGTGCGGCGTCGGAGTGATGATCGATCGTCCGCTCGCTGGTGGCGGCGCGGTGCTTCGCGCCGTCGACGGTGACTTCGTGCTCGAGCCGCTCGGTCGCCACCTCACGCCGGTCGGTTTGTCGCTGGCCGAGGTGTCGGCTGTCGACAACCTGCTCGACGCGGCGGAGCGACCGTTGCTGTCCGAAATCGTCGACGCGACGTCGCAGCCTCGCTCGGTTCTCGGCGCCGAGTTCACCGATCGTCCGCAGGTCCTGGTCGTGCAGGTGCTCGGCAACGTGGCAGTGCACGCTGCCGATGGCCAGCCGGTCGGCTTCGACAGGTCGAAGTCGCAGGAGCTCGTGGTCTGGTTGAGCCAGCACCGCCACCGCCCGACAAGGTCATCGGCCAGAACGGCCCTGTGGGATGTCGCCGTGCGAGATGCCACGTTCTCGAACGTCGTCAGCGATGCCAGACGGGCGATGGCCAAGATCGTGCAACCGCCGGCGGGGCAGGAATGGCTGGGCAGGACGATGAACGATGACCTTCCGTTGCACGACCTCGTCGTCAGCGACGTCGAGCTGCTAGCCGAACGAGTTGCCGCTGCCCGCGGTCTCGATTCTGCGTCGGCGATCGCGGTGCTGCGCCCCGGCGTCGCCCTGATCGAGGGCATGCCGTTCGCCGGCACGTCGTACCTGTGGCCCGACGCCGAGGGCATCACGTCTGCGTTGGTGTTGATGAGCACGTCAGCATCGGCAGAGCTTGCCGGTCACTACCTCAGTGTCGGCGACATCGATGGCGTGTTCTGGGCGACCGGACGGGGCCTGAAGGTGCTGGCCGGTCACGAGGAGTTGATCGCGCTGCGCATGCGTGCCCACGCACATCGCGGCGACCTCGCCGGCGTGCGCGGCGAGTGGGACAGCTACGAACGGGCCGTACACGCCGACTCGTGGGCCGCTGCGGAACCATCTCCGAAACTCGTAAATCTGCGACGCGAGCTGCTGTCGCCCTCGCTGGCGTCGTAGCGGCTCATGACCGATGGTCGGTGGCCACGTCGTCGCAGCGATCGGTGTAGCCGTGGAGGGGCTCGAGGCCGGTCAGTGCGACGTAGGCAGTGTGCAGTTCGCGGCAGCTGTGGTGGTCGAGTTGGGCGACCTGTACCGGGTGCTCGCTCAACCCCCACACGATGATCTCGGCCGCCTGCTCGGTGCCGTTGTAGCGCCACTCGGCCTTCTTGTAGTCGAGCCAGTACTTCCAATGGCGCACGTTGCGGAACGCTTCGCGATGGGAGTACGTCAGGTAGTGCGACGCCCAGGCGTGGGCCATCTCGTGCAGCATCAACCGCGCCTCGACGGCACCGGTATCGGTGGTGCAGATGTCGATCAAGCTGGTATCGCCGAAGGCTTGGTGCAGACCCTCGTGGTTCTGGCACTTCTCCCGGTCAGCGTCGCGGCGAACGGTGATGGTGGGAAGCCGCAGTCCGGCCGCGGTGAACAGCAATGCGGTGTGGACCGCCATGTCGTGCTCGGCAACCGACATGGCGACCGTGATGATCGTCGGCGGGACCTGATGAGCCGAAGCCGTCGCCGGGACGGTCACGGAGACCGCAAGAAAGCTGGTGAGTGTGATGATGAATCGGAACGATCTGTTCATGCCGGTGATGGTCTGAAACCGGCGTGAGTGGCCGACCGCAAACCTGGTGAGCGCCCGACTCACCTGCACTAACCTCGGCGCGAGCCTGTCGAAGGGAACGGGATGGTGCTGGTTCGGCTTCTAGGTCCCGTCGATGTCGTCGACGGCTCGGGCGCGGTGCGTCCCATCGGCTCGGCGCTGCGCCGAACCCTGTTGGCTCTCCTCGCGTTGCACACCGGCAAGGTGCTGAGCGCCGACTGGTTGCTCGAACACGCCTGGCAGGGCGAGCCTCCTGACTCCGGTCTGCGGGCCCTCCGGTTCCACATCTCGAGGCTGCGCAAGGAGCTTGGTGAGGCCAACGTGATCGAGACGCGGCCCGGTGGCTACCGACTGGTGATCTCCGCAACCGAGGTCGATGTGCTGGCCATCGAGGGCGTCGCGCGGCACGCTTGGCACGAGAGCAACCCGAGCCTGGCTGCCGACGCGTACAGCGCGGCATTGGCGATGTGGCGTGGCGAGCCCTTCGCCGATGCGGCACCGTGTTCCACACTCGACGACGAGTCGATCCGGCTGGGCGAGCTGCGGCTCGTGATCACCGAGAACTACTTCCAGGCCCGGCTCGCAGCCGGCGCCGGTCGAGAGGTCGTGGCCGACCTCAGCCGCGCGACCGCGCAACACCCGCTGCGCGAAACGCTGTGGGCGATGCTGATCGCTGCCCAGTATCGAGCCGGAATGCAGGCCGACGCGCTGCGCAGCTATGAGCAGATGCGCACCTTGCTGGCCGACACCTTGGGCCTCGATCCGTCGCGCGAGCTCCAGGATCTGCAACGCCGCGTGCTGCAGCACGATCCGTCGCTGATCGTCGACTCGGAACAGCGGGCGTCGGAGTCGACGGTGACGAGGCACAACCTGCCCACCGTCGAGACGACGCTGATCGATAGGGGCGACCGCGTCGGGCGAGCCGCGACGCTGTTGCGCGACCATCGCCTACTCACCCTCACCGGGCCCGGCGGTGTCGGCAAGACCCGTCTCGCCCTCGAGCTGGGGTGGTCGTTCGTCGACCGGTTCGAGGGTGGCGTGTGGTTGGTCGAGCTGGCCCCGTTGACCACGGCCGAGTCGGTGGTTGCCGCCGTCGCCTCGACGTTGGCCGTTCGAACACAGTCGGATTCGGGTGTTGTCGATGCACTGGTCGACTGGTTCCACGGCCGATCTGTGTTGCTGATCGTCGACAACTGCGAGCACCTGCTCGACCCCGTCCGGCGACTGCTGGCGGTCGTGCTGGCTCGGTGTCCGACCGTGAAGGTCATCGTCACCAGCCAGGCGCCGCTGGGCCTGGCCGGCGAGCGGGTGCATCCGGTGACGATGCTTGACCCGGAGGCCGATGGAGTCGCCCTGTTCCTCGATCGAGCTGCGTCCGCCGATACGTCGTTCGTGGCGTCCGAAGCCGAACACGGTGCGGTGGTCGACATCTGCCGGCGATTGGACGGCCTTCCGTTGGCCATCGAGCTCGCTGCTGCGCGCGTCCGATCCTTTGCGCCAGTCGATCTGCTGGCGCGGCTCGACGATCGGTTCCGACTCCTGCACGCGGCACACACGGGGTCCGATCGTCACGACACGCTGCGAGACACGGTCGAGTGGTCGTATCACCTGTTGACCGAGTCTGAGCGAGAGCTCTTCTGTCGACTGGCCGCGTTCGGCGGTGACTTCGACCTTCGGGCCACGGAGGCCGTTTGCGTCGGCGACATGGTCGAGGCCGGCGAAGTCGTGGACCTGCTGTCGAACCTGGTCGACAAGTCGATGGTCGTCGCCGAACGACACACCGACGGAACTCGCTATCGCTTGCTCGAGACCTTGCGTCAGTTCGCGACCGTGCAGTCGGAAAACGCCGGCCACATGTCGGACGTTCGTGATCGACACCTCGACCACTTCGTCGCTGTCGCCGAGCGCGCCGATGACCTGTTCCGCAGCTCCCGCCAAGTCGACGGCGCCGCTGTGTTCGACCGGGAGTGGGACAACCTTCGTGCCGCGCACGATTGGGCGATCGCGACGGAGAATCTGGACGCAGCGGAGCGGATGTTGCTCGCCGCGTATATGTACGCCACCAGCTACATGCGCTTCGAGCACGGTGATTGGGCCGAAGCGACCATTGCACTCGTCACGGCAGAACATCAGGCCGGTACCCAGGCGTACGCCCTGGCGGCCCACTGGGAGTTTCGGCACGAACACATGACACGAGCGTTCGAACTGCTGAACATCAGCATCGACCGCGCCATCTCGATGGATGATCCCACTGCGGCTCTTTGCTTGTCGATGGGCAGGGAGCACGAGCACTTGCGGTTGGGGGACGATCAGGTGCAGAAGTTCGAAGTCGTCGCGTCGAAGGTCGATCTCGACCGCGAGTGGTGGATGCTGATCGAACTCGTCGAAATGGGGAACAAGGTGTACTCCGCGGAGGTACCCGCACGTCTCGCCCGTCTTGCGGAAGTGGCCGAGCGGGTCCGTGCCCCGATCTTGATGGCCGCCTCCGCGAAGTTCCTCGGACATCGCGCTTTGGATGAGGACCCACCCGACCTGGTGACCGCCCTCAGGCACTACAGGCGTTCCCTCGACCTGGCATGCCAGGGTGGCGACGTGGTCTCGATCGGGGACGGTCTCCGCGCTATCGCGATGTGTGAGGTGGGGCTGCACACCACCGCGGCGCCCGCCGCCTGCCGAGACGCGCTCGTGTCCCTGTACGAGATGCGGTACTGGTTCCGGGTCTGGCAACTCTCTCGTTCGATCGAATTCGTTCTGGCGTCGAGCGGCGAGGTCGAATCTGCCGCACTGGTTGCGGGTTACCTGCTGGCACACCACGAGCCCTACGGATTCGAATGCGACCTCGGCTTCCCTGACCGAACGCATGAGATCATTCGCCAGCACCGTGAGGTCGATCAGTGGATGGCGCGTGGCGCTGGCATGGATCGCCATCAGATCGTCGACCACATGTTGCGGTCGATGTAGTCGTTTCGCCGACTTCGACCGGAGCTGGCCGTCCCACCGTCTCAAAAGGCTTGTCCAGAGAAGAGGCCGGGCGGTGACGGCAGCGGTCCCTTTAGGCGACCACACATTCCCGAACGAAGTCCAAGATGACCGGGTCCCTGGTGACCAGAACCAGTCCGGAGCTGGCGGCCGGAGCGCCCAGCATGCGATCAAACGGATCGCGGTGACTCCAAATCAGCGCGGCTGCATCGACCCCGTCATCGATTCCGATGCCGCTAGGATCTTCCCGTCCGCCTGCACCGCCACGCTAAGGACGAAGTTGTTCGCATTGGGATCAAAGCCCGCGTCGAG
>JANPOJ010000570.1:0-2309 GCA_031427935.1 Ilumatobacteraceae bacterium
CCTGCCTTTCGTGGTCGGTTCGGCGATGCTGAACGGTGCCGCACTGACCGGCTACACCGACAACCCGTTCGCCCATGGCGCGGGTCCAGCGGGCTACAACCTCGGCATCGCCACGCCCGGGACAACCACCGTCATCGGCTACGTCGTCGAGGCTCAGCACGACATGCAGCTCGGTGACACGGCGGTGAACTCCTCGTTCTCCAGCCGGGAGTCTGTCGTCCCCGTCGCCGCCAACAAACCGTCCGTGGTGCCGCTCGCGGATCTCGCCCAGAGCATCTCCCAGGTCGGGGGCGTCGCCGCCGCGAGGCAACTGTCGCTCGTCGATCTCGGACCCGACAGCCTGTCATCCAACGGTCGTACGGCGTCCGGCCCCGCCAGGCTCTTCGGCCTCGATGCCGACTACGCGGCACACGACCCAACCATCAAGCTGATCGAGGGCGGCGTCAGCGCGGACGGCGCGGTGCTCAGCGTCGAGTCTTCCAAGGCGATGCACGCCAAGATCGGCGACACCGTCAGGGTCGCATTGCCCGACTCGACGCGCTTCGATGTCGACGTCACCGGCATCGCCGACCTCAGCGAGGCCCGTTCATTGTTCTCCAGCCGCCGCGGCAGCGACCTCGAGGCGTTCATCTATTCGCAAAACTCGATGATCGTTTCGCCCGACCTGTTCTCCGACAGGGTGATACCGGCCTTCGAACGCGCAGCGACCGCACGGGGCTCGCGGTTGAAGAGTCCGCCCGTTCGCGAGATTGATGTCACGGTCGAGCGGCGCTTCCTCGACGCCGACCCGGCGACAGCGCTGATTCAGACCAAGCGCATTGCCGCCGCCGTCGGCGCCGTGGCGGCACACCAGGACTTCTTGCTCGACAACATTTCCAACACCCTGGAGGTCGCCACCGGCGACGCAACCGTCGCCAAGCGTCTGTTCATCTTCCTCGGCGTGCCCGGCGGTTTCCTCGCTGCGCTCCTCGCCGGCTACGCCGGAAACGTTCTCGCCGATGCCCAACGACGCGAGCAGGCAACACTGAGGATCCGCGGCGCCAGCCGCCGACACTTGCTGCGCATGCTCGCGATCCGCACCGCGGGCTTGACCGCTGCAGGGTCGCTGGTCGGACTCATCCTCGGTTATCTGCTCGCATCAGCGATCCTCGGCCGCGAATCACTCGCTCGGGCCACGACCTCGCGCCTCGCTCTCTCGGCGTTGCTTGGCTGCTTGGGTGGGTTCTGCGCAACCGGGCTCGCTCTGTACATCACAGGACGGCGCAACATCGACCGAGAGATCAACGAGGATCGTGCGCGACTCTCGCGGGCTGTCCCACTGTGGCGGCGTGCCAGGCTCGACATCGTCGGCTGTGTCGTCGTTCTCGTCGGGACCGCCGCCGCACTCCATGCCCACGCGTTCGACGGTGCATCCGGGTCGGTCTACTTCGGGCGGTCGGTCACACTCAACCTTTCGCTGCTCGTCCTGCCCATCGCCGTGTGGTTCGCGGGAAGCCTCGTCGCCGCCCGCGTCGTCGGCACAGTCCTGCATCGCACACAACCAGCCTCCACAGGCGCCGTCGGCGCACCGCTACCAAGCCTGTATCGCCTCAGTGTCGGTCGCCGACCGTGGGCGATCGGCAATGGCACCATCATTGTCACGCTCATCGTCGCGCTGACCACCAGCCTCGCCGGATTCACGTCCTCCTACGACGCCGCCAAGGCGAACGATGCCCGCTACGCCACCGGCTCCGACATCCGAATCGTGGCCGGACCGACCGCCCGACGCACGTACACCACAGATCAAGCAGGCATCTTCATCACCGACGGCGTCGCCCAGGCAAGCCCCGTCATCTACAGCATCCGCAACGTCATCCTGCGCAGCGCACGCACATCGGACCCCGCCAACCTCGCCGCGATCGACCCCGCATCGTTCGGATCGGTCGCTCCCCTCCGCAACGACAACTTCCCAACCGGTGACGCCGGCGCAGCGCTCCGGACGTTACAGACCGACCCTGGCGCCGTGTTGCTCAGCAACCACATGGCACAGTTCCTCAAGGCAAAGCTCGGGGACACGCTCCACGTCCTCCTCGCCCGAGGCACCGACGACCAGATCGAGGTCGACTTCCACATCACCGGACTGTTCGAGCGGCTCCCAGGGTTCCCGGACGGCGCGGACGCGATGATGTCCATTCACCAATACATCGCCAACGTTCCGTCGAAGACACCCGACTTCTTCCTCGCGTCGACCACCGCACCCAGCGGCGCCGGCCTTCGCCGTGCGCTGACGTCACTCGGACAAGGCCCAGCGGCAGCCGACCTGCTTCAGA
>JANPOJ010000571.1:0-2747 GCA_031427935.1 Ilumatobacteraceae bacterium
GCCAGCGCGTACGCACCGACGATCACCGGAATGTTGCGAAGGAACGCCACGGCGACCACGAATGCAAGCAGGGTGACGGTCTTGGCACGAGGGTCGATGCGTTGCAGCACACCCGGCTTCGCAGCGATGTCGTCGGTGAACAGCGCATGTCGGATCACGCCGGAAGCGCCCGTGATGGTCTTGTCGATGAGGTTCTTCTTGTTGCGGGTACCGATGCAGCAACACGGGCACAGGCCGACCTCGCGTTGCAGCAGCCATGCCGGAGTGGGCGAGCCGCTTGCCTGCGCGTGCTGGTGGAGTTCCGTGCTCATGACGACAGGGCGCGAGATCGATCGGTGCGCAGTCGAGCAATGAAGCGAACGGCCAGGAACGTGAGGTACACGACGACCGAGATCGCGGCGACCCCGACGAGCGCAGAGATGACGTAGGCGATGTTGGGGTGCTCGCCGCTGCCGAACCCGTAGCCGCCCAGCACGGCGTGGTTCCAGAACGAGCCCCATCTCGCCAAGCCGGTCGGGACCGCCTGCACGTTGTAGCGACCGAGATCGAGGTCCTGCGGACTGTCTTCACCGAAGGCACCGCCGGGCGCGAGCAGGCCGAGCGGGGTCAAGACGACGAGCAGGCCCAAGCCGAACACCGCCCAGCGCCAACCGAGCGGTCGGCGGGCGGGCATCTCGCCATCGAGTTGCACGTCGGGGTGATTGATGCGCAGGACCGGCACGTTGGCGCGTTGCAGATAGGCGATCACACCGAAGGTGAGTGCGAACTCGGCCAGCCCGGCGACCGTCAGGTGTGCCAGCGCCATTGCGGGGATCGTCTGGGAAAGGTGGAACGGTGCGTACAGGGGTGTGCCGTCGGCGGCCTTGAACAGGTCGGGTTGCAGACCGAACTCGACCGCCGCGCACATCGCGGCCGCGTTGAGACCGAGGTACGCGCCGACGCCCGCGGCGACTGCACGCCGCGGGTTGGTCAAGGTCATCTTGCGGGTCGTGGCGCGGTAGAACGCGTAGCCGACGAACGGGAGGACGGCGGCCATGTTGAAGCAGTTCACGCCGATCGCCAGCACACCTCCATCACCGAAGAACAGCGCCTGGATGAACAGCGCGGCCGACACTGCGATCACCGCAGCCCAGGGACCGAGCAGTATTGCGGTCAAGGTGCCGGCGACACCGTGGGCTGTCGTGCCGTCGGGCACCGGGATGTTGAACATCATCACGATGAAGCTGAACGAGGCGCCGAGCGCGACATACGGCACGTATCTCGACGTAACCACCTTGCGGACCCGACGGCCGGCCGTGACCCAGAACGGGACCATCGCCGCGCCAAGCGTGCCGCACGTCGAGGGGCTGAGATATCCATCCGGTATGTGCACAACACCCCCTCGAGCCCTACCCATATTGCGAATCACTTGCAAAATGAGTTTGGCAAACGACTCTGGCGGCGTCAACCCTCGAACCCGGATCGCTCGCCCGATAGTCGACAATTTGTGTAACGGTCGTGTTCTCGGACACGATCTCGAACACCACAGTTCGCCACGTCATGCGGACGAGAAGGGACATCCATGGTCAAGCCGTCATTCGGCATCTTCGATCACATCGAAGACATCCCCGGCACCTCGACTCCGCAGCTGTTGAGAGATCGACTCGATCTGATCAAGATGGCCGACGAAGCCGGGTTCGCCGGCTTTCACCTCGCCGAGCATCACGGTTCCGATCTCTGCATGGCACCGAACCAGGAGGTGTTCATCGCTGCGGCATCGCAGATCACCAAGAACATCCGTCTCGGGCCGCTGGTGAAGCTGCTTCCCCTGCATCACCCGGTTCGGATCATCGAGGACATGGTGGTGGTCGACAATCTCACCAATGGTCGACTCGACTTCGGCGTCGGCCGCGGTGTTGCACCCATCGAGCACCACTGGTTCGGTAGCAACTGGCATGATTCGAAGGAGCGCTTCGTCGACATCCTCGGCATCATCTGCGAGGCGTTCGCCACGGGCGAGATCAGCAGTGAGAGCTCGAAGTTCTACGACTTCCCGACGGTCCCGCTGTCGACCAAGCCGGTGCAGAACCCGATTCCGTTCTGGTACCCGGGAAGCCCGATCACCGCCGGTCGGCACGGCATGAACCTGATGTGGCCGGGGCCGATCGACCAGGCCGCCCATGACCTCTACGTCGAGACATGGTGGGCGCACAAGGGCGACACCCATCGCGTTGACGGGCCCGACTCGGTGCCGCGCGTCGGCTGCACGATGGTGCTGGCCATCAGCCCGACGGAGAGCGAGTCGCTCGACGTCGTGCGGCGCACGATGAGTGGCCTGATGCGACGGACCCACAACGTGCACAAGTTCGATCATCTCGTGTTGAGCGACGCGGAGTGCGATGCCGCTCTCGGACCGTTGCGCAACATCATGGCCCACATGGAGGACGCAATTCAGTTCGGCGCCGGAACCGCAGAACAGATCAAGGACCGTTTCGCCGCCGTCCTCGAGCCGGGCTTGACCGACTACATCGTGTTGCAACTCCCCGCCGGCGACATGACGCTCGACGAGGCCAAGCGCACGATGGACCTCTTCTGCAGCGAGGTGAAGCCGGCGCTCGAGGCCGCCGCCTGATGAGGCAGCCATGAGCACCCCGGGCCAGTACCTCGAGCGAGCCGAACTGCTCGTCGGCACCGAACTGGTCGCAGTGCTGGAGACCGAGGCACTCCCGGCGAGTGGTGTCGATCCCGCGCAGTTCTGGCGCGGGCTG
>JANPOJ010000572.1:0-2267 GCA_031427935.1 Ilumatobacteraceae bacterium
GAACATCTGCAAGTCGTTCAACAACAACGTCGTACTCGACAGCGTCGATTTCGAATTGTTGCGCGGCGAGGTGCATGTGCTCGCCGGCGGAAATGGCGCCGGCAAGTCGACCTTGATGAAGATCTTGCAGGGCGTGTACTCGATGGACTCCGGCTCGATCGAGATCAACGGTCAGCGGGTGAACATCGGTTCGATCCACGGGGCCAGAGCCGCCGGCATTGGCATGGTCTTCCAGGAGTTCAGCCTCGTCCCAACCCTCAGCGTCGCCCGCAACGTGTTCCTCGGCAACGAACGACGCTCATCGCTCGGCTTCCTCGACGACGGCGACAGCGTCGAACGAACTCGCGCGGTGTTCGCCGACATGGGTGTGGACATCGACCCGACGATCACGATGGGCAACCTCGGCACCGCCTACTGGCAGCTCACCGAGATCGCCAAGGCGATCGCTCAGGACGCCAAAGTGTTGATCCTCGATGAGCCGACCGCCAGCTTGGCCAAGGACGAAGTCGACGCCCTGTTCGCCTTGGTGCGTCGGCTCACCGACAACGGGATCTCGGTGATCTACATCAGCCACCGCATGGACGAGATCTTCCGCATCGGTGACCGCATCACGGTGCTACGCGACGGTCAACGCGTGCAAACCTCACCGATCGCCGATCTCACCGCCGCGGACGTGGTACATGCCATCGTCGGCCGCAAGGTCGAGAGTGCATTCGAGTGGAAGCCGCGGTCGGTCGATCGCAGTGGGGCGCCGCTGCTGGAAGTACGCCACCTGAACGTTGGCACACGAGTGCGCGACGTGTCATTCACGGCCCATCGCGGTGAGATCATCGGCCTCGCCGGATTGATGGGCGCCGGCCGAACGGAACTCGCCCGAGCATTGTTCGGCATCGACCACATCGATTCTGGTGACGTGCTGATCCGCGGAGAGCGGGTGCACCTGACCAACTCGGGCAACGCGATCGCAGCCGGTGTTGCGTTGATCCCCGAGGACCGTCGAGACCAAGGATTGGTGCTGGAGCACTCGGTGCGCGACAACCTCTTGCTCACGCTGCTCGGAAGATTCCGCCGCGGCCCGTTACTGAACGACCGCAAGGGCTCGGCGATTGCCGCGGAACTGATCGACAAGTTGTCAGTCAAGACGGCGTCACAGAAGCTCGCCGTCGGTCGTCTGTCGGGCGGCAACCAGCAGAAAGTCGTCATCGGCAAATGGCTCGGTGCCGATCCCGACATCTTGATCATGGATGAACCGACCGCCGGTGTCGATATCGGCACCAAGACGGAGATCGTCGAGCGAATCCGCGCGCTTGGCGACCTCGGCAAGGTCGTCATCGTCATCTCATCCGAACTGCCGGAATTACTTGCCGTAGCCGACCGGGTGATCGTGCTGCGCTCCGGGGCGATCGATCGCACCATCGAGCGAGCCGACATTGCCGACGAACACGCCCTCCAACTCGCCATCCAAGGAGTAGCTCCATGACTGATCTGAGCATCGGACAGACGGCCACACGGCCCGTCGGTCGGGTCGCCGCGTTGCTGAGACGCTCCGGTGCCGACTGGCGTCAATACGTCATCTACATCGGCTTTGCGGCCATCTTCGTCATCTTCGCCCTCACCCTCAACGACAAAGGGTTCCTACAGAGCAACAACCTTCTGAACATCCCCCGACAGGCGTCAGTGGTCGCGGTTGGAGCAGTGGCCATGACGTTCGTCATCGCGAGCGCCGAGATCGACCTGTCCGTCGGCTCGCTGGCTGGCCTCGCCGGCATTGCCGCAGCGTTCGGGTCTCACCATGGTGGTTTGGTGATGGCCATCGTCGCCGCGCTTGGGGTCGGACTGTTGGTCGGGACGATCAACGGTCTGTTGGTGACCATCGTCGAGATCCCCTCGTTCCTGGTCACGTTGTCAATGTTGTGGATGATCCGCGGTTTCGGGCAGTGGCGTACGTCGGCAAAGGGGCAACCGATCGCGGCCGCGGCCTTCAAAACGATCTTCGGCTCGAACCCCATGCGCATCGTTTGGCTGGTTGTCTTCGCGGTGATCGGCACGATCGTTTTGAACAAGACCCGCGCCGGCCGATTCGTACTCGCCACCGGCGGCAATCGCACCGCCGCCGAGTTCAGCGGCATCTCAACCAAGCGAGTCAAGTTCTGGGTATTTGTCGCCTCCTCGGTTTGCGCGGCATTCGCCGGCATGATCCTGGCCGCCAACCTCAACAACACCGGCAAGTACGAATACGGCAATGGTCTGGAGCTCAGCGTCATTGC
>JANPOJ010000573.1:0-6981 GCA_031427935.1 Ilumatobacteraceae bacterium
TGATCTACCGCACCCGTTGGGGGCTCGAGGTGCGCGCCGTCGGCGAAGACCCCAACGCGGCGGATGTCTCCGGATTGCACGTCAACAGGTTGCGCCGCCAGACCATCTACCTCACCGGTCTGCTGGCCGGGATCGGTGGCGGCTACTTCCTGTTCGCCCGGTCCGGCCGGTTCGAGGACTCGTTGATCGGTGGGCGCGGCTTCATCGCCATCGCCGCGGTGATCTTCGGTGGATGGACGCTGAAGGGCACGGTCGCCGGTTGTGTCACGTTCGGTCTGGTCGGCTCGTTCGTGCTGACGATCCCCTCGCTCGGCTACAAGTCGATCGATTCGTCGTTCCTCGCCATGGCCCCCAACGTGGTCACGGTCGTGGCGATGGCCGTGTTCGCCAAGCGCGTGCGACAACCCGGCGCATTGGCCCGACCGTTCATCCGCGGCCTGAAGTAAGCCACGGCGACAGACAACTCAGTTCCGACAGTCGACGGCGATCTCCAGGGCGATGCAGATCTCGCGCATGCGGGCATCGCTGAGTCGCCCGAGACGCTCGACCAGGACCGCGATCGACACGCTCTCGACCGAGTCGAGGTTCACCGCGCTTCGCCTGCCGATCGGATCCTCACCGGATTCGAGGATCACCTCGCTCGGCAGACCCCGGATCGTCGTGGTGCACGGCGCAATGAGCGCCCGACGAAGTCGTGGGATCGCCGCATCTCGCGACAACACCACGACCGGACGACGACCGATCTCCGGCAGCTCGCACCACCAGAGTTCGCCCCGTAGCGGGGTCGATGTCACGTTGCAGCTGCGGCATCTCGGAACGAGGCGAGGTCGCCCCACTCGTCGGGCTCGTGGATTGGATGGCGATCGTATGAGGCGTAGGCGGCGTCGATCTCGGCACTTCGGTGACGCTCGAGGAGTGCCCGGAGGGCTGCATCGAGGACCACCGAATCCGTCGAGCCCGCCATCACGCTCCGAGCCTGGGAAAGCAGGGCGTCGTCAACGGTGGTGCTGACACGAGTTCGACTCATGCTACAAGCATGCCATGATCATGCCACATACGCAATCGCACTAGCCCAGCACTTGCTCGACGGAGAACTCCACGTTGTTGCCGTCGGGATCAGTGATGATGCAGATGTAGCCGACGACGGCGTTGCGGTACATCGGGCCGAGCAGCAAGCAGCCGTCGGCCTTGGCCATCGCCGCGATCTGATCGACCTCCTCGCGGCTGTCGAGTGAGATGCCGAGGTGACTGATCGAGCGCAGGAAGCCGTACTCCTCCTTGATGTCGCCGGTGACCGCCGTCGGCAACTTGCCACAGATCAGCACGATCACGAACCGTGCCGCGTCGGCAGTCACGTCACGTTGGTTGGCAAGCCACACCGTGCGCAGGCCGGAATCCGGATCGAGGCGTTCTTGGATGTTGACGAGCGTCGTGTAGCGCTCGTAGAACGCCATCGTGGCGTCGAGATCACGGACCGGCAGGGCGATGTGGGTGAGCAGTGAAGGCGGTGGAGCACTGCGATTCATCGGTCCAGCCTAGGTGCACTACGGTCTGACCATCAGACCAGACCTGATCATCGCCGGCGGCGACGTGGTGACGATGAACGACACCCGCGAGGTGTTGCTCGGCGGATCAGTCGTGGTGGCCGACGGCATCATCACCGCGGTCGGGTCGACAACGGAACTGCGCGCCGCGCACCCCGATGCGACGGTGATCGACGCCACCGATTGTGTCGTCACACCGGGCATGGTCAACGCCCATCAGCACCTCACCGGCGATCCGCTGGTGCGCAGTTGCATCCCCGACCTCCTGGCTCCCGGGGCGTCGATCTTCGAATGGGCGGTGCCGATCCATGCGCAGCACACCGCCGACGACGACGAGTTGTCGGCCAGCCTGTGCGCCATCGAGTGTGCCCAGAACGGGGTGACAACGGTGGTCGAGGCGGGAACGGTCGCCCACCCCGATCGTGTCGCCAAGGCGATGCAGGCCGTCGGGATTCGCGGCACCGTCGGTACATGGGGATGGGACATCGAGGAAGGTCCGTTCGTCGGCACCGCGACGGAGGTGCTCGATCGCCAACGAGCCGTCGTCGAAGCCTTTCCCGCGGGTGGGCTCGTGGAGGGCTGGGTCACTCTGGTCGGCCACGATCTGGCCAGTGACGAGTTGTTGACCGGGGCAGCCGAGCTTGCTCGCACGATGCAGACCGGCATGACCATGCACCTGTCACCCACGTCGTCGGACCCGGAGAACTACCTGGCCCGCACCGGTCGTCGACCGGTCACGCACCTGCAGCACCTCGGCGTGCTGGGGCCGAACCTGTTGCTGGCCCACGGGGTGTGGCTCGACGACGAAGAGATCGAGTTGGTCATCTCGACGCGCACAGCGATCGCGTACTGCCCCTGGGCGTACCTGCGGCTCGGCCAAGGTGTCACCCGCGTCGGTCGCCACGCCGAGATCGTCGAGCGCGGTGGTCGGGTGGCATTGGGTTGCGATGCGAGCAACGCCGGCGACGTCGCCGACATCCTCCGCGCTGCGGCCTTGGCCGCAGGAATTGCCCGCGACGCACGGCTCGAACCGCAGCGGTTCGGGGCCCACCAGGCGTTCGAGATGGCCACGATCGCGGGAGCCGAAGCCCTCGGCATGGCCAACCGCATCGGCTCACTCACCGTCGGCAAGCAGGCCGACATCGTCGTGCATCAGGCCAGCGACTGGGGTTGGTTGCCGCGCGGTGACGTTGGGTTGCAACTGGTCTGGGGCACCGACGGACGCACTGTCCGCGATGTCTTCATCGCCGGTCGGCCGGTGATCCGTGACGGTCGGTGCGTCACCGTCGATGCTCCGGCGTTGCGCAACGAGGCCCGAGCCAGGCAACGCTCGTTGCTCGATCGCGCCGGCATCACTGTTCCTCATGTCTGGCCGCAGATCGATGCCCGCTGACCAGCTCGATGACGACCGCGGCTCGGTAAGGTCGCACCCGTGACCGACATCTTGTGCTCCCGCGCCGCGTTGGCGAACTCGTGGCATCCGGTGGCGCGATCCATCGAGGTCGCAACGCAACCCGTCGCCATCACGCTGCTCGGCCGCAGCGTGGTGTTGTGGCGCACCACGTCCGGCGCGGTCCTGGCGGCGCCGGACCGCTGCCCGCACCGCGAAGCTCCCCTGTCCGCCGGCACCGTCAACGACGGGTGTCTCACCTGTGCGTATCACGGGTGGACGTTCGGCGATGAGGGCCGTTGCGTACGCGTGCCGTCCGCCAACGAAGGTGTGCCCCCACCACCCCGCGCTCACCTCGAGCCGTTCGGTTGCGAGGAGCGCTACGGGCTCGTGTGGCTCTGCCTCGGCACACCGTCGGCGCCGATCCCGTGCATCGCCCAAGAAGACGATCCATCGTTCCGCCGCATCAACACGCCTGTCGAGATATGGAACTGTTCGGCGACGCGCATGGTCGACAACTTCCTCGACATCACCCACTTCCCGTTCGTGCACACCGGCACGTTCGGTCGCGCCCAAGACACGCTGGTCCCGAGATTCGAGCTGCAGCCGCTCGACGACGGGTACTACGGCTACCGGTACCAGGTGATGGCCAACAACACCACCGGCGCACTGGTCAGTGGGCAGACCGAGCAGGTCGTGCACCGCGTGATGACGTCGGGGTTCAGCATGCCGTTCGTCGTGCGCAGCACGATTCAATACGATTCCGGCCTCGAGCACATCCTGCTGCTGCTCTCCACGCCGATCGACGACGTCACCTCGTACTTCACCTTTGTGGTGTGGCGCAACGACGACTTCTCCGTGTCGGCCGAGGAGATCATCCGCTTCGACCTGGCGATCGGCGCCGAAGACAAGCGCATGCTCGAACAACTCGACGGCGTGTTACCGCTTGATCAAACCACCTTGGTCAGCGTGCAAGCCGACAAGTGCAGCGTCGAGTGGCGCCGCCAACTCGCCGACTTCATCAACACCTAGTCAGATGGCGGCGGGGGCATCGACGCCCAACTCGAACTTGAGGTACTCCTCGCCGGTGTCTTCCCAATCCTCGAACTGGATGACACCCATCTCCTCGAAACGGCGGCGCAGCCACTTGTCGTTGCGGTCGAGCAGGCCGAGTTTCTTGCAGTTCGGCACGATCTTGGAGAACAGCATCGACTGGAAGACCTGGCGGGTCGGGTCCTCGAGCACCAGCGGCACGACGTCGCGCACCTTCACCTCCATGCGCTCCCACACCTCTTGCTGCATGAAGCGGTCGCGCATCCGGATGGCAGCCTCGAAGGCGAACTCCTGGCGGTCCTTCATCTCGGCGTCGCTGAGCGAGTCGTAGACCTCTTTCAACGACAGCACGCCGAAGGCCACGTGGCGGGCCTCGTCGCTCATCACATAGCGCAACAACTGCTTCAGCAACGGCTCGTTGGTGAACTGGTGCATGAAGCCGAACGCGGCCAGCGCCAGTCCCTCGACCATCACCTGCATGCCGAGATACGTCATGTCCCAGCGGCTGTCGTTGACGATGTCGTCGAGCAGCATCCGCAGGTGCGAGTTGATCTGGTACTTGCCACCAAGCTTCTCATCGAGATAGCGGGCGAACACCTCGACATGGCGGGCCTCGTCGACGACCTGGGTGCTGGCGTACAGCTTGGCGTCGTACCACGGCACGGTCTCGACGATCTTGGCCGTGCACAACAGCGCACCCTGCTCGCCGTGCATGAACTGGCTGAGGCTCCAGTTGCGGCTCTCGACGCCGAACTCGAGCCACTTCTTCTCGTCCCACTTCTCGACCGGTGTGCCGATGTAGATCGATGCGTCGATGCCGGTACCGATCAGTGCCTGATCCTCGGCAACGGTCTTTTCGACGTCGACCTCGGTGTCCCACGGCAGATCGGTGGTTGCGTTCCACTGCCCGACCTTGGCCTTCTCGTACAACTTGCGCAGCGCCGGGCGGCTGAGCGAGTAGTCCCACGTGAAGATGGTGTCGGCGTTGTTCTTGACGATGTGGGCGACCTCGTTGGGGTCGTGGGTGGGGATGGCCAAGATGGCATCGATGTCGTTGATCTCGGCACGGCCGATGATCGTTTCGTTGTCGTTGTGGGTGACAGTCATGGTCAGCTCCTCGTGAGGGATGGCTCGAAGGCCGGCAGGATGAAGGTTTGGATGAAGGTTCTGGCCGAGTCGGGCTCGCCGAGGTCGACCTGTTCGGACGGTGCAAGGAAGTAACTGATGACCATGCGGGTCAGTAGCTCGACCAGCCGGGCAGCCTCGCGGCGCGGGAGGTAGCCGTCGACCAACGGAGCCAGGAACTCGGTTGCAACCCGGATGATGCGCGGCACGCCGTCGACGGTGAGCTGTCCCAGCGTGTCACCGGGCTCGGAGGCCAGCATCAGCGACAGGTGTTGATCACTGCGCAGTTCGTGCGTCGCGTGCATGACGCACCGCACCAACAGATCCTCGAAGTCGGAGGCGCCGTCGAGGTGGGCGCTCAACCGGGTGAAGAAGTCTTCGAGCTCGCGCACCCGCAGCGCCTCGAACAACACGTCCTTGCCGCCGGGGAACATGCGGTACAGGGTGGCTCGGGACACGCCGGCCTCGGTGGCGATGTCTTCGATGGTGACCTTGGCGAGCCCCCAACGCTCGCAACAGAACTTCGCCGCGTCGAGGACGCGCTGCTCTGCCGGGTCAAGAGTCATTCGTGAGACGATAAGACAAATAGTGTCTCACTGTCAATGGGTCTGACGAACCACCGTGTTGTTCGAACTGGGCGTCACAACCTGCCGGCGTCGATGATCCGCTGCACGAACGCCTTGGTGCGGTCCTGCTGCGGGTGCTCGAAGATCTGCTCGGGCGGGCCTTCCTCATGGATCATGCCTTCGTGCAGGAAGCAGACCTTCGACGACACCTCCTTGGCGAACCCCATCTCGTGGGTGGCCAGCATCATCGTCATCCCGTCGGCGGCCAGGTCACGGACGATGTTCAACACCTCGCCGACCAACTCGGGATCGAGCGCCGACGTGATCTCGTCGAGCAGCAGCAGATGGGGCTCCATCGCCAACGCCCGCACGATGGCGACACGCTGTTGCTGACCACCCGACAACCGATCGGGATACTCCTTGGCCTTCTCGTCGAGCCCGATCCGCTTCAGCAGGGCGATGCCACGCTCCTCGGCGTAGCGGATGAGGAACACGAAAGGCACGAACAGCGACAGCCCCATCAAGGTGCCAGAGGCGTACATCAACCGGAACGTTCGCTGCCCGGCCAGCTCGCGCAAGGTAATGGCCGCCTGCTGCCCCCGGGCCAGCGGGGCCCGCTTGGCCAGCGCCGCCGCCAAGACCAAGGCGCCGGCCACGATCACGGCCAAGATGCGGTAGGTGTCGCGCCATCCGTAGGCATCGATCAACCGACGAGCCAGTGGCGCCCCAATGACCGTGCCCAAGCCGATGCCGGCCGACGCCACCCCCAACGCGGCGGCCCGTTGACGCTCGAACCAGCCGCTTACCAAGGTCACCAAGGGCACGTACGCACAGGCCACGCCGACACCGACGCTGACTCCGTAGGTGAGATAGCCGACCTCCATCCGACCCACCCACGACGTTGCCCACAGCCCCCCGCCCATGAACATCGCGGACGCCAACACCAACGGACGAGGTCCGAAACGATCCGCCAGCGATCCCGTCAACGCCCCCAGCACGAACAAAAAGAAAATGGTGAGGCTGAACACCAAGGCGGTGGCACTGCGGCTGGCCCCGAACGTGTCGGCCATGGCCCCGAAAAAAGAGCCAAATGAATAGACCACGCCGAACATGGCCGTGGTGGCGATGACGGTGGCGGCCACCACCACCCAGCCGCGAAGCGAATCGACCCGGTCCGTTACCTCGCCCCCAGATATCCCCGATTCGCCCGATGTCCCTGGAATGCCCGGGGTCCCGAGCGACGGGGCGCCGCGCTGAGCCATGCCCGGCACACTACCCAGGGGCGATGGCCCGGAGGAGGCGG
>JANPOJ010000574.1:0-5420 GCA_031427935.1 Ilumatobacteraceae bacterium
AGCAGTTGCGTCCAGTCGGCGCGCTGTACCAGCGTGCTGAAACGGGTGCCAATTTCGTTCTGGCCAGCGCCAGCCACTTCGTGGTGGAACACTTCAACCGGAATGCCCAGAGATTCAAGGACGAGAGACATTTCAGCGCGCCTCGACCCCCGCAGGCACTCCCGCATAGACCATCACCTGGATCAAGGTGTCTCGCAACTCGTCGAGCGTGCAGCCGTTGCGCAGTGCGCCGCGGAAGTGCAACTTGAACTCGTGGCCGCGATTCAGCGAGGCGAGGATGCACAGGTTGTTGAGGCTGCGCTGCCGATCGGTCAGCGTGGTGCGCCCCCACACCCCACCCCAGCAGTAGGCGGTGACGATCTCCTGCATCTCGCGATTGAAGCTGTCGGCGGTGGCGAATGCCTTCGTGACGAACTCCGGACCGAGCACGCGCGACCGGGCATCGATGCCGGATTGAAACAGTGAATCATCCATGTTCGGTACCCTACGTCGATGACGGATCCGGGGTCCTACGAGGTGTACGCGGTCAAGTACGCGGAGCGCGATGCGCGGCGTCCCGAGCACTTCCTCGGCGGTGATCCGCACGATGTGCCGATGCCGATGGACTACTTCGTGTGGGCGATCGTCGGCCGTGACCGCACGATCGTGGTCGACACCGGCTTCAACACCCACGATGCCGAGCTGCGTAACCGGCGGCTGCTGCGAACCGCTGCGGAGGGCCTCGCCGCCATCGGTGTCGATGCCTCGACGGCACCCACGGTCGTGCTGACGCACCTTCACTACGACCACGTCGGTGGCTTCGATCAGTTCCCGAACGCGCACTTCCACCTCCAGAACCGGGAGATGAACTTCGCGACCGGACGGCACATGGCCGACAGCCAATACAGCCACGCGTTCACGGCGCGCCACGTCGCCGAGATGGTGGTGGCCGTGCATGCCAAGCGCGTGCAGTTCCACGATGGAGACAGTGAGCTCGTACCCGGGATCTCGCTGCACCACATCGGCGGCCACACCGACGGCCTGCAGGCGGTTCGCGTCAACACCGCTGCCGGCTGGCTGGTGCTGGCGTCGGATGCCAGCCACTACTACGAGAACATGGAGGCGACGCGACCCTTCCCGATCGTCTTCGATGTTCCGGCGATGGTCGCCGGGTACGACCGGTTGCGCGCCCTCGCCGGACCCGGTGGCGTGATCGTTCCCGGGCACGATCCGATGGTGTTCGAACGGCACCCGGCGGCCGACCCGGCACTGTCGGGTATGGCAGTTCGGCTCGGGTAGTTAGTCTGGCCCGATGCGCATCGGAGTCATGATGTTCCCGACCGACCTCGGCATCCAACCCGTCGAGGTGGCCCGCGAGGCCGAGGCCCGGGGGTTTGATTCCCTCTGGTTTCCCGAGCACTCGCACATCCCGGTCAGCCGCCGAACGCCGTGGGGCGGCATCGCCGGCGCACCGCCGCTGCCTGCCGAGTACTGGCGCACGCACGACCAGTTCATCGCGCTCACCGCCGCGGCGGTGGTCACCACCACGCTTCGCCTCGGCACCGGCATCACGCTCGTCGCCCAACGCGATCCGGTGTGGTTGGCCAAGGAGGTCGCGTCGCTCGACGTGATCTCGGGCGGTCGGTTGCTGTTCGGCATCGGGTACGGGTGGAACCACGAGGAGATGGAGTCGCACGGCGTCGACATCGGCCATCGACGTGCGGTGGTTCGCGAGAAGATCCTCGCCTGCAAGGCGCTGTGGACGCAGGACGAGGCATCGTTCCACGGTCAGTACGTCAACTTCGAGCCGTCGTGGGCGTGGCCGAAGCCGCTGCAGTTCCCCAACCCGCCGATCTACGTCGGGTGCTCGCCGTCGGATCTCCACTTCCGCCACATCATCGAGTACGCCGACGTGTGGATGCCGATCGAGGGTCGCTGGCCGATCGACGAGGCCTGGCTGAAGCTGCAGCAGATGGCCGAGGCCGCCGGGCGTGACCCCGCCTCGCTGCAGCTCGGGATCTACGCCGCCAAGCCCGACGCTGCCAACCTCGCCCGACTGCGCGATGTCGGCGCGACCTCGGCCCTGCTGCTGCTGCCTCCCCTCGATCGTGACGAGGCACTGGCCAAGATGGACTCCTTCGCCCCACTGGTCGAGGAGTTCAACGGCGCGGCATCGGCCTGAAGACTGCACCAGGCCCATGGCACGTGGAGGGACCCCGGCGATCGTCGCGCTGAACGCCGCCGGTGTGCCGTTCCGCGTGCACGAGTTCGAAGCCGATCCGGCCGAGCGTCACTTCGGCCAAGCGGCTGCGTTGGCGTTGGGGGTCGAGCTCGACCGGGTGTTCAAGACCTTGATCGCGACGGTCGACGATCGTGATAATGTCGTTGGCATCGTGCCGGTCAGCGGGCAGCTGTCGCTGAAGGAGCTCGCGGCTGCCGTACACGGCAAGCGCGCCGAGATGTGCCTGCCCGAGACGGCCGAGCGGCTCACCGGCTACGTCGTCGGCGGGATCAGCCCCTTCGGCCAGAAGCGCTCGTTGCCGGTGGTGATCGACGAAACCTGCGTGCTGTTCGAATCGATCTTCGTCAGCGGAGGTCGCCGTGGTCTCGACATCGAGATCGCCGCCGACGACCTCGTCGCCGTGCTCGGCGCGGTCACCGCCCCGATCGGCACCTCCTCCTGAATCGTCAGTGACGAAACTCGACCTCGATCGAACCGATCTGGGCGCCACACGAATCCGGGACCTGCGGCGGTGAGTCCTCACTGGCGCCCAGATCGTGTGAGCGCGATCTCGATACGGAGGTTGCGGGTTTCGCACCAGCGGGGGCTGGTCGGGGTCGGTATCACGCCAGGGTGGCAAGAATCGCGCCCGACCTGGCTGGTCGGGGTCGGTATCACGCCAGGGGTGGCAAGAATCGCGCCCGATCCGGCTGGTCGGCACCGACCCCTAGTTCCGCTTGACGCGGCCGCGCAGGGCGGCGAAGGCGAGGCTGAACGAGACGGTGCCGACGCCGGCGATCGCCAGCAGGGCCCGACCGATCGGGGCCCACTTCCACCCCTCCTGCAGCAGGGCGCGCATGCCCTCGAGCAGGTACGTCGTCGGGTTGAACCTCGTCGCCGTCGCCAGCCAACCGGTCATGCTCTCCTGCGGCAGGTAGGCGGTGGTCAAGAACGCGAACGGGAAGAAGAGCAGGAACGCGTTGTTGACCGCGGTCGGGTTACCGGTGCGCAGAGCGATCGAGTACGGAAAGCCGGTGAAGGCAAGACCCCACAGGCCGGCGATGGCCACGAAGGCGAGCATGCCGACGGGGCCGGTGGCCGGATCGATGCCGATGATCAACCCGAGCAGCGCCACCGGGGTGGCGAGCGCGACGATCAGGACGACGTCGGCGCTCATCAGCCCGAGCAGCAACGTGCCGCGGCTGACCGGTGTCAGCAGCAGGCGATCGAAGTAGCCGTTCTGGATGTCGAGCACCAGCGAGTTGGCGCGACTGACGCCGGTGACGGCGAAGACGACAGCCACCGGGAGTTGAAAGGCCTTGTAGTCGAAGTTCGCGGGGAAGCTGCCCTCGACGAACTTCTGGAGGGCGCCGACGTTGACGACGAAGAAGAAGATGGGGATGACGAGTGCGGGCAGGAATGCCTCGGGATCGCGCCACGTCAGGCGGATGGCCCGCAGCGACACGCTGCGCAGGTCCTCGATGAACCCCGCGCTGCGTGGCGCGACACGGCCGAGGGCAGCGGGTTCGGTCACGGTGCATCACGTCTCTCGGGCTGGTGGCCCATGCGTTCGCCGGTGACATGGAGGAAGACGTCGTCGAGCGTCGGTGTGCGCAGCGTGAGCCCTTCGACGACGTTGCCGGCTTCGGACAACGCCACAGCGACCGGGCTGATCGCCTTCGCCCCGTCGGTCACCGAGATCAGGATCTCGTCACCCGCGGACTCGACGGATTCCAGGCCAGCCACACTTCGGAGGGTCTGCTTGATGCGTTCGGCTTCGCCAGGTAGGCCCTTGACGATGATCACATCGGCGCCCACGGATCGCTTCAGGTCGGCAGGCGTGCCCTCGGCGACGATCCGCCCGGTGGCGATGATCCCGACCCGGTCGGCAAGGGCATCGGCCTCCTCCAGGTACTGCGTGGTGAGGAAGATGGTCATCCCGCGCACTTCATTGAGGCGGCGGACCTCATCCCACACGGCGGCACGACTCGTGGGGTCGAGCCCGGTCGTGGGCTCGTCGAGGAACAACACCTCGGGTTCATGCACCAGCGCCGCGGCGACGTCGAGCCGGCGCTTCATCCCGCCCGAGTAGGTGCCGATCCGATGGTCGATGGCGTCACCGATGTCGACGAGCAGGAGCAGGTCGGCGATGCGTTGCTTCCGATCGCCGGCACTGAGCCCGTAGAGGCGTCCCTGCAGGTCGAGCAGTTCGCGACCGGTCTGCTTCGGGTCGAGGGCAGCCTCTTGCAGCGCGACGCCGATGTGCAGGCGGACCATGTCGGCCTCATCGCGCACATCGAAGCCGGCAACCGTGGCGGTCCCCGAGGACGGGAGTAGCAACGTCGTGAGCATGCGCACCGTGGTGCTCTTGCCCGCGCCGTTCGGACCGAGGAAGCCGTAGATCTCCCCGGCGGCCACCTCCAAGTCGATGCCGTCGACCGCCACCGTGGCGCCGAAACGGCGGCTGAGGTGTCGCGTCTGCAGCGCTGCGGTCACACGTCGAAGCTAAGGGCCTGTGGACAGTTTTCGTCCGTTCGACATCACATGGCGATTGTGCCGGAGTGATGTCTCGGGGCCGACCCGGCCCCGTGCAACTGTCAAGCCGCGAGTAATGTTGGCGGTATGACCTTGCGGCGTTGCAGCTGAGGTTTGGCACGCGCAAGCGGTGGAGCCCCGGTGTGCCGCCATGTTGTCTGACAGACCTGACCGCGTGCGGCGATGTTCTCTGCTGCGTTCAGGTCAGCGTGCGCGGTGTGACCACACTGACGACACACGAACCGGTCCCTTGAGATTCGGCTCGTGACATGGCAGTGACCGCACGCAGAGCAGGTGCGGCTCGTGTTGTGTGCGGGCACAGCCCAGGTGATACGTCCAGCTTCTTCCGCTTTGACGCACACCCAGTGCTGTATTCGACCCAACGCCGCATCCTGCAACGCACGATTCAACCCTTGCTTTGCTGCAACATTCTTGCCGGGGGCCTCCATTGTCCCCCGGGCGCTTCTGGTCATGTTTTGAAGTTTGAGGTCTTCGAGCACGATCACTCCGTGCTCAGCAACGATCATCCGTGCGGTCTCCCGGGCCCAGTTGTCGGACTGCTGCTTGGCGCGCCTGTACGCCTTTGCGACCTTGCGATTCAGCTTCCGCCACGCCCGGGATCCGACTTTTTTACCGAACCGAGCCCGTTGGAGTTCGGAGATCTCGTCGCGTGCCTCAGCGAGGA
>JANPOJ010000575.1:0-2758 GCA_031427935.1 Ilumatobacteraceae bacterium
TGGCCCAACAGTTCGCCATCGTTGCCTTGACGCCGGTCGCGCTGGCGTTGTTCGTCGGAGGCGGTGCGGCCGGCGGTGCCGGGGCGACAGCCGCGGCCAACGTAGGGGGAGGCGGCGTCCCCACGTCGAGCGCACCAGGCGCCGCGCCGCCACCATCGCCTCCAGTCGCGCCTCCATCGCCTCCATCGCCTCCATCGCCACCACCATCGCCGCCAGCGTCGCCTCCGTCCAGTCCGGACCTGCGGCTGCCGGGCCAGGCCGGGTGGAGTCACGCGGAACCGCCGGCATACGCCGAACCGAGCGGCGCCGAACCACCGCCAGACCCGCCCCGGCGCGCTTTTGCGCGAATTGAATGTGACGACACGCTGCTGGCCGGTACCGCCTTCGATCTCACGGTCGGGCTGTCGGCCACCCAGGTCCGCGGCGTGGTGGGCCCGGCGCTGATCCGCCCACCGTCGAGCGTCGGCGACTACGAGTTGACGGCTCATGTGGTCGCTGATGGCTTCGACCTCGCACCGGGTGAGACCTGGCGCAAGACGATGGTGGTCTCGGTGGCCGAGCCCTATCCGTTCGTCGTGTTCCACCTCATCGCGCCGCCCGCATCCGACAACCAGGTGCGCGAGATCAACGTGCTGTACTCCGTCGACAGCCAGACGATGGGGCTGGGGATCCGCCCCGTGCGCGTGCTCGACGGCCTCACACCCGGCGCCGGCCTGCCGCCTCCGCTACCCGGCGTGGCCGGGTCGCTCGGCGTGCCGCTCGCCGACGAGCCGCCGGATCTCACCGTGCGGATCCTGCGTGGCAGCGAGGTCGGCCGATTGTTGTGGTCGTTCGAATCGCCCCATGCCAGCTTGGTCGACGAGGGCACGACCTCGATCGGCGACGACCCCGACGCGTTTGCGCGCACGGTCATCTCGACGATCGCCGCTCACGAGGGTCGCCCGACGCTGGCGCTCGGGTTGCATGGGATCGGGCTGACGATCGCCGCCAAGGTGCCCGACGAGATGTGGGCCGCGCTGACCACGGTGATCACCGCTGTCGCTCCTCGTCGCCCGACGGTTCTGTTGTTATCGGAAGAGGCCTACGTGCCGTGGGAGCTGGCCACGATGCCGACGCCGCTCGACCCTGCCGTCATCGGGTTCCTGGGAGCCCAGGTGACCATCGGTCGGTGGGTCCTGGCCACCGACCGACCGTCACTGCCGCCGCCGAGGATGGTGCATGTCGACGGCATGATCGTGATCAGCGGACGCTACGAGCAGCCGGGGTGGAGCCGGCTCGAGCATGCCGAGGCCGAAGCCGCAGCGTTGGTCGAGCGCTATCACGCGATCGGCGTCGATGCCATCACCGACAAGGTCGTCGGGTGCCTGTTGGGAGATCCGGCAGCCGAGGTGCTGCACTTCTCGCTTCACGGCAAGTACGACCCCGGCTCCGCGAAGCAGGGTCTCGTCCTGGTCGATGGCGACGTGATCGATCCACTCGTCGTGAAGGGCGGCGCGTTGGCTCATGCTCCGCTGGTGTTCCTCAACGCGTGTCAGGTCGGCACGGGCCAAGAGACGCTCGGTGACTATGCCGGCTTGGCTGAGTCGTTCCTGTTCGCGGGGGCCTCAGCGGTCGTGGCGCCGCTGTGGTCGATCGACGATGCCGTCGCCAGCGCGCTGGCCGAACGCTTCTACTCGAAGGCATTTGCGGGCGATCCTCTTGCCGAGATCGTTCGCGCAGAGCGGGCCGCGTTCGGCACGGGCGACGACTCGAACTCTTCGACACTCGTGGCATTTCAGTTCTTCGGGCACCCGGCGATGCACCTCGAGCGCTAGGCGCTGCTCGTGTCTAGAGCCCGACGGCGGCAGCGCCCTTGCGCTTCTTGGCGCGGATCACCAGGTGTCGACTGGCGAAGGCCACCGCGACCAGCAGCGAGATTCCCTCGAACAGGCTCTGGACCCACTGAGCGCTCTTTAAGGTGAGCTGCAGCCCGTAGACACCGAACGCCAAGGTGTAGAGGGCGATCATCATGCCCCACACGTTGGGTCGACCGCGGAGCTGCGAGGCGCCGAAGAACACAGCGGCAACTGCCGGGAACAAGAAGCCGGGCCCGACCGTGCCCGAGTACGAGCCGCCCGACTTCCACGTGTGCACGGTGCCGGCGAACCCGGCAATGACCGCCGAGGCGACCAGCGCGCCCCACGTGATGCGATTGGTGTTGAGGCCGGCCAGGCGGGCGGCCTCGCGGTTCCCGCCGACGGCGAACAGGTAGCGACCGATGGCGGTGTGCTCGAGCACGTACCACAGGACGGCTGCGAGCAGCAGGAACAGGTAGAAGAACAGCGGCAAGTCGAACAGCAGCTTGCGGGTACCGAAGCTGGTGTAGTCCTTCGAGAGCAGGCCGTTCAGTGCCCGGTTGCCGGAGAACGCGATGCACAGACCACTGAGCACTTGGCTCATGCCCAATGTGGCGATGAAGGAGTTGACGCCGAGTTTGACGACGATGAAGCCGCTGACGAACCCCACGCCGGCACAGGCGAAGATGGCGATCACCGCGTTGATGCCCGGCGGCAGGCTGGTGTTCTTCGTGAGCACGTCGGTGATGACCACCGAGAAGGCCATCATGTTGCCGATCGAGAGGTCGAAGGTCTCGGCGGCCAACGGGATCAGGAACGCCAGCGCCAAGACACCGATCACCACCTTCTCGTTGAGCACCGTGATGAACGTGGGCTTGCTGATGAAGCTGTCCTGCGATAAGCCGAACACGATCATGAAGAAC
>JANPOJ010000576.1:0-6877 GCA_031427935.1 Ilumatobacteraceae bacterium
ATGCTTGCCGGTCGCCGTGTCGATGCCATCGACACGCACCACCCACTTGTTGCGCTGTTTACGGACCGTCGGCTGACCGATCGCCTTCCAACTCATGTATCACCTCCAGCGTCGTCGACGCCCGAAAGTCTGATACTTGGCTGATACATGACCTTCGGGAGCGACTCCTGAAATCGTATCACACCAGGTCAACTATGTCGGGATGGGGAGACTCGAACTCCCGACCCCCTGCTCCCAAAGCAGGTGCGCTACCAACTGCGCCACATCCCGGATGCCCAGCATGTTACCGGCGCCGATCTTCAGGTCGCCGTGGATTGCGGACGCGGCGTGACCGACGTGGAGACACCGTCGTGGAGACGGTCAGGATGTGACCACCGCGGCGAAAAGTCAGTGGGCGAGGGTACGAACGGCCTCCAGTAGGCGGTCGACGTCGGGCTGTTCGACGTAGCGCGACACGCCAGCGCGGATCACGCCGCCGCTGTCGGCCAATCCCAATTGGTCGACGACTTCGACGGCGTAGTTGTGGCCATCCCACACGGCGATCCGCGAGGCGGCCAATGCCTTCGACGCATCAGCCGGATGCACACCCTCGATCGTGAACGCCGCGGTCGGCACGCGTCCGTCGAGCGTCTGCGAGCCCCACACCTTCACACCGTTGATCGAGAGCAGCCCCTCGAGCAAGTGCGCGAACACCTCCGACTCTGCGGCGGCGAGTTGGTCCATGCCCTCCTCGATCAGGAAGCGAGCGGCAGCCTCGATGCCGGCGATGCCCTCGAAGTTCGGCATCCCGGTCTCGATGCGCGATGGCCCGTGATCGGCTGCGGGGCGAACCTTGAACACGGGCAAGCTCTCCAACAACTCGGGCCGCATCCACAGCACGCCGCTGTGCGGGCCATACCACTTGTATGGAGAGGTCACGAGAGCATCGCAACCGAGCTCGGCGATGTCGATCTTTCGATGCGGGGCGAGGTGCACCGCGTCGACGTAGACGTTGGCGCCGACGGCGTGCGCGGCCTCGATGATGGGGACGAGATCGGGCGTCGAGCCGAGCAGGTTCGATGCCCCGGGCAGCGTGACCCACTTGGTGTGCTCGTCGATGAGGTCGATCACGTTGTCGGGCGGCAGCTGCCCGGTGGCCGGGTCGAAGGGGGCCAGCACCTGCTGTGCCCCGGCCGCGTCAGCAGCCCGACGCCATGGTGTGATGTTGGCGTCGTGATCGAGCCGGGTTCCCACGATCCGGTCGCCGGGGCGCAGCGTCGCGCCGATCGCCCGCGACACCGCGAACGTCAGCGATGTCATGTTGGGGCCGAAGCTGATGCCGTTCGGATCCGCACCCAGCAGTTGGCCGACGGCTGCACGCGTACGGTCGATCAAGCGTTGGCACTCCTCGGCGGCGGCGAACGGGCCGCCGTTGCTCGCCGTGTTGCCGCTGGCCATCCACTTGCTCATCGCGGTGATCGCGGAGTCGACCATCTGGGTGCCTGCCGGCCCGTCGAAACGGGCCCATTCCGGCCCGATGCCCGGGAACCGGTGACGTAACGATGTCATCGCTGGAGTGCGTTCAGGCGCGGCTGGCGGCCTTGGCGATCTTGGCCAGGCGCTTGGCGGCCTTACCGATCGGGACGATGTTGCGCTGGTCGAGATCACCGACCTCGATGCCGTTGACGAAGGCCACGCGGTAGCGCTGCCAGTTGAACCCGTTGGCCAGGATGACCTTGCCCTCGGTGCCCGCAGCGACGCCGCTGTCGAGGTCGACGGTGCTCTCCACCCGGTCGCCGATCCGCAGATCGAGCTGGTCGGCGTGCGGTTTGGCAAGCGCGTGAGGCTTCCAATAGGTCATGGTCACAGTCTGCCCGATGAGAGGGCCGACCGATAGCATCGACGATCTGTGAATAGCACGATTGCGCCCGTAGAGGACACCCCAGAAGACGCACCCGCCAAGAAGCTCGTGAAGCTTTCCGTGACCATCGACGAAGCCGAGTTCGATCGTGACATCGACATGGCGTTTCGCACGATCGCCAAAGAGGTGAAGCTGCCGGGTTTCCGCCAGGGCAAGGTGCCGCGCAAGGTGCTCGAGGCCCGCATCGGGCTGGCGACGGCTCGTGAGCAGGCACTACGCGATGCTGTTCCGCAGTACTTGGCCAACGCGGTGCGCGATCACGACATCGATCTCATCGCCACGCCGAACATCGAGTTCACCGCCGGGCAAGAGAGCGGGCCTGTCTCGTTCGACGCAACCTGCGAGGTTCGCCCGGAGATCACGGTGCCTGGCTACGGCGGCCTGCGCGTCGAGCTGACGTCGCCGGTCGCCACCGACGCCGACATCGACGAGGCAGTCGAGGCCGAGCTGCGCCGCCAGGGTTCGCTGGTCGACGTCGATCGACCGGTGCAATCGGGCGACCAGGTCACGATCAACTTGGCCGGCACACGCGATGGCGAGCCGGTGGCCGGCCTCAACACCGAGGATTGGCTCTACCAGGTCGGCAACGGCTGGGTCGCGCCGGGTTTCGACGGTGAGCTGCTCGGCGCCAACGAGGGCGACGAGTTGACTTTCACGGCGATGCCGAACGGCACCAGCGAGCCCGCCGACTTCGTCGTCAACATCTCCAAAGTGCAAGAGACGGTGCTGCCGGAACTGACCGACGAATGGGTCAGCGAGAACCTGGGTGAGTTCGACACCGTCGAGGAATGGCGTGCCGCGCTGGCTGAGCGCATCGGCACCGGCAAGCTCAATCAGACCCGCAATCAGTTCATCGAGCGCACCACCTTGGCCCTCGCCGGCCTGGTCGATCTCGACCCGCCCGAGTCGATGGTGCAGGCCGATCTGCAGGGCCGTGTGCAGAACACCGTGCAGCAGTTCCAGGCGCAAGGCATCTCGATCGACCAGTGGCTGCAGGTCACCGGCCAGGACGCAGCCACGTTCATCGAAGGCCTGAAGGTGCAGTCGGAGAAGGCTGTCAAGGTCGACCTGGCGCTGCGCGCCGTTGTCGCTGCCGAGGGGCTGGAAGTGACCGATGATGACCTCGCCGCCGAATACGCCCGCATCGCCGTGCAGGTTCGCCAGAAGCCCAACGAGGTTCGCAAGGCCTACGAGAAGAACGACGCCGTCACCGATCTGATCGCCCAGATGCGCAAGACGAAGGCGCTCGACTGGTTGCTCGAACATGTCGAGATCGTCGATGAGGCCGGCGATCCGATCGATCGTGCGCTCGTGATGGGCAAGACTGACGACGACCGCGACCACGACCACGGCGACCATGACCACGACCACGAAGGGCACGACCATGATTGAGTCCAAGAACTATCTGGTTCCCAATGTCATCGAACAGACCAGTCGTGGCGAACGCGGGATGGATCTCTACTCGCGTCTGCTGAAGGAGAACATCATCTTCTTGCAGACGCCGATCGACGACGGCATCGCCAGTTTGATCTGTGCCCAGTTCATCCATCTGGAGAGCGAGAATCCCGACAAGGACATCAACCTCTACATCAACAGTCCCGGCGGCGACATCACCGCGCTGTTCGCGATCTACGACACGATGCAGTTCATCAAGAACGACATCGCCACGATCTGCCTGGGCCAGGCAGCGTCGGCCGCGGCGGTGCTGCTGGCCGCCGGCACCAAGGGCAAGCGTTTGGCCCTGCCACACAGCCGAATCCTTTTGCATCAGCCGTATGGCCAAGTCGGCTACGGCCAGGTCACCGATCTGGAGCTGGCAGCCAAGGAAATCCTGCGTATGCGGGATCTGCTCGAGGAGATCCTGTCGAAGCACACCGGTCAGACGATCGAGCGGGTCCACCAAGACACCGACCGCGATTTCGTTATGGAAGCGCAAGAGGCCCTCACGTATGGCATCATCGATGATGTGATTTCGTCTCGTGACGCCGTCGACCGCACCGGTCCGATTCGCTGATCCTCACGAATCGACCTATTGGGCGAGCAAGGAGACTGAACCGTGGCGAAATTCGGCGACACCGGTGAACTGCTGCAGTGCTCGTTCTGTGGCAAATCGCAGAAGCAGGTCAAGCGGTTGATCGCCGGGCCGGGCGTGTACATCTGCGACGAGTGCATCGACCTGTGCAATGAGATCATCGAGGAAGAGCTCACCGATTCGAGTGAGATCCGCTTCGAGGAACTGCCTACGCCGCGCGAGATCCGTACCTTCCTCGACGACTACGTCGTCGGTCAGGACGAAGCCAAGAAGATCCTGTCGGTCGCCGTCTACAACCACTACCGCCGCATCCAGTACCAGCAAGGTGCCAGCGTCGGTCGTCGCGACGAGGTCGAGTTGGCCAAGAGCAACATCATGCTCCTCGGCCCCACCGGTTGCGGCAAGACCCACCTCGCTCAAACGCTCGCCCGCTTGCTCAACGTGCCGTTCGCCGTCGCCGACGCGACAGCGCTGACGGAGGCCGGCTATGTCGGTGAGGACGTCGAGAACATCCTGTTGAAGCTGATCCAGGCTGCCGACTTCGATGTGAAGAAGGCCGAGACCGGCATCATCTACATCGACGAGATCGACAAGATCGCCCGCAAGAGCGAGAACCCCTCGATTACCCGCGATGTCAGCGGTGAGGGCGTGCAGCAAGCTCTGCTGAAGATCCTCGAAGGTACGGTCGCATCGGTGCCGCCGCAGGGTGGGCGCAAGCATCCGCATCAGGAGTTCATCCAGATCGATACCACCAACATCTTGTTCATCTGCGGTGGTGCATTTGCCGGGCTCGAGCAGATCATCGAGAGCCGCATCGGTCACAAGGGTGTCGGTTTCCACGGCACCGTACGCAGCAAGGCCGACAAGGACCCGGGCGAGCTGTTCACCAAGGTGCTGCCGGAAGACCTGTTGAAGTTCGGGTTGATCCCCGAGTTCGTCGGCCGCCTGCCGATGATCGGCGCAGTCCGCAGCCTCGATCGCGACGCGCTGATCAAGATCCTCACCGAACCGAAGAACTCCCTGGTCAAGCAGTATCGCAAGGTGTTCGACTTCGAAGACGTCGAGCTCGACTTCACCCGCGAGGCGCTCGAAGCAATCGCCGAGCAGGCGTTGCTGCGTGGCACCGGGGCCCGCGGCCTGCGAGCCATTCTCGAAGAGGTGTTGCTCAACACGATGTACGAGCTGCCCGGTCGCAGCGATGTCGGCACCGTGATGATCGAGCTCGACACCGTGGTGAAGAAGACCAACCCCACGCTCGTCCCTCGTGAGCCCAAGGCCAAGCGGCCCCGCCGCGAGGCCAGCTGACGCGACAGTGAGGCGCAGCACTGTGCTGCCCGACACTGTGCTTCCCAACCACATGCTGAACTGACGATGACCTACTCCGACGCGCTGGCATACCTCGACGCCCACGCCAGCTACGAAAAGACCGGGCGCATCGAGTCGCCGACGATCGAGCGCATGAAGACCATCGTCGAGGCGATGGGCGACCCGCAGTTCGCGTACCCGGTGATCCACGTGACCGGCACCAACGGCAAGGGCTCGACGTCGCAGATGATCACGCGGCTGTTGATGGCCCACGGCCTGACCGTCGGCACCTACACCAGCCCGCACCTCGAACGGCCGAACGAGCGGATGAGCCGCGACTGCGAGTTCATCAGCGACGACGAGTTCGCCGAACAGATCGCCGCCGTCGCCGATCTGGAGATGTTGACCGGCGTGCGCCCGTCGTACTTCGAGGCGACGACTGCCGCTGCATTCCGCTGGTTTGCCGATCTCGCAGTCGACGTCGCCGTGATCGAGGTCGGTGTGCTCGGCCGGTGGGATGCCACCAACGTGTGTGACGCGCAGGTCGCCGTCATCACCAACATCGGCATGGACCACAACGAGTTCGCCGGCCCCACCAAGGGGCACATCGCCGCCGAGAAGGCGGGCGTCATCAAGCCGGGCAGCATTGTCGTCGTCGGTGAGACCGATCCGGAGTTGCTGCCCTACTTCACCGCTGCCGGTGGCGAAAGCGTGTTGGTGCGCGGCGACCAGTTCGACGTGCTCGAGAACCAACTCGCGCTCGGTGGGCGCCTCGTCGATCTCCGCACGCCGACCACGATCTACACCGACGTGTTCGTGCCGCTGCACGGTCGTCATCAAGGTGATAACGCGATCGTCGCGCTCACCGCCGTCGAGGCCTTCTTCGCCGCTCCCATCGCCGACGACGTCGTGCGTGAGGGGTTCTCCAACGTGCGCATGCCCGGCCGCTTCGAGGTGCTCGGCCACCAGCCGTTGGTGATCGTCGATGGCGCGCACAACCCGCCCGGCGCCGACTCGTGTGCGCAGGTGTTCTTCGACGACTTCGATCCGGCCGGTCGCAAGATCCTGGTGGTCGGCATCTTGAAGGCGCGCGACCCCAAAGAGATGCTGTCGGCGTTGCGTGCCGATGAGTTCGACGCCGTGTACACGTGCACCGCACCCACACCCCGCGGCATGCCGTCCAGCGAACTCGCTGCCGCGGCCGGTGCGCTCGGCTGCGACACCGTGGTGGAGTGTGACGCCGTCGAGCAGGCTTGCGACCGGGCGATCCGCTCCGCGGAGCACGACGACGCCGTGCTGGTCACCGGCTCGTTGTACGTGGTCGGCGCGGCCCGCCCCCACCTCCGCAAGATCGTCTGACTCGCGCTCGACCGTAGTCGGTGTGAGTCGGATGTCGCGCCAGTCGCGCGAACCGACACACACCACGCCGGTGATCGAGTCGGTGTGAGTCGGATGTCGCGCCAGTCGCGCGAACCGACACACACCACGCCGGTGATCGACACCGAGTTTCGTCACTGACGATTCACGAGTGGTGGGTGGCGCCGGTAGCGTCATCGGCCATGTCTGATCGCACCCTCGTCCTCCTCCTCAAGCCCGACACCGTCGAACGTGGTCTCGTCGGAGAAGTGCTGCTGCGCTTC
>JANPOJ010000577.1:0-4704 GCA_031427935.1 Ilumatobacteraceae bacterium
AACGGTGCACTTGAAGTCGGCGAACGAGATCGGTGAACCGTCATCCCAAACAGCCTTGGGGTTGATGTTCATCGTCAATGTCATTGCTGCCCCACCACCTGCGCCGGCAGTGGTCTCGGCGCCTCCAGCGGTGGTCTCAGATGCTGCTGCGGTGGTCTCGGTTGCGGCGGCCGTGGTGCCTTCGGTTGCACCAGTGGTGGCATCCGAGCTTTTCGAATCGCTACCGCAAGATACGGCGATGAAAGCGAAGCCGAAAGCCAGTGCAGCGAATCGAGTGCTGCGTTTCGTGATCCTCACGTGGGTGTTCCTCCTATGTGAAACGGAGGGAGGTGGGTCTCGGTCGAAACAACAAGGCAAGCAGAACGCTCGTCGGGAAGCTCCAACCACACTCTCACACCGTCCTCCCCGATCGGAGTGAGCGTCGCCAACATAGCACCGTTGTTTACCGACCGGTAGCCGAGACATTCCGAATGTACGAAATGTCGGATGGAAAATTCCGGCCGCGTTGGGTGGGTACTAGGTTCCGAGCTTGCAGATACGGGCGAACTCGTCGGGGTCGAGGCTGGCACCACCGACCAATGCGCCGTCGATGTCGGGCTGACTGATCAGCTCGGCGATGTTCGACGACTTCACACTGCCTCCGTACTGGATCCGAACGGCCTCGGCCGCTGCCTTGCCGGCAAGGTCGGTGATGCAACCCCGGATTGCGGCGCACACCTGTTGGGCGTCATCGCACGTCGCCGTGCGACCGGTCCCTATCGCCCAGATCGGCTCGTAGGCAACGACCAGCGTTCCGATCTTGTCGGCCTTCAGGCCCTCGAAGACGGCGCGGATCTGCCCGATCACCTTCGTCTCGGTGTCCCCGGCCTCGCGCTCCTCCAGCGTCTCGCCGACGCAGACGATCGGTGTCATCGAGTGGCGTTGAATGGCGACCAACTTCTTGGCAACGTGCTCGTCGGTCTCACCGAACAACTGACGACGTTCGCTGTGCCCGACGATGACGTACTGCACGTTCAGCTTGGCGAGGAACAGCGGCGACACCTCCCCCGTGAAGGCGCCCTTGTCTTCCCAGTGGCAATGCTGCGCACCGACCGCGAACAGGAGCTTGTCGGCGTCGATCACGGTTTGCACGCTGCGAATGTCGGTGAACGGTGGGTGGATGCTGACGTCGACGTGCTCGAGGTCGTCCTTGGTCACCAGGTAAGCCAGCTTCTGCACGCACTGGATCGCCTCGAAGTGGTTGTGGTTCATCTTCCAGTTCGCCGAGATCAACGGCCTACGCATTCGGTGCACCGCGCAGTGCTTCCAGCCCGGGCAGGTCACCGAACTCGAGGAGCTCCAGCGACGCTCCGCCACCGGTCGACACGTGGTCGACGTCGTCGTCGAGCCGGAACTGCGCCAGTGCAGCAGCGCTGTCGCCGCCGCCCACGACAGTGAACGCCTTGGTATCGGCCATGGCCTGCGCAACCGTGCGGGTTCCCGCCTCGAAGCGCGGATCCTCGAACATGCCCATCGGCCCGTTCCAGAACACGGTGCGCGCTTCCATGATCACATCGCTGAACGCCGCCGCGGTGCCGGGCCCGATGTCGAGCCCTTTTGCACCGTCGGGCAGGCTGCGACCGAACGTCGAGAAGTTGCCGGCCGCGTCGAGCCCGACGATGTCTTCGGGCAAGTGGATCGTCTTGCCGCCGGCGGCCGACTCTGCGAGCAGGCGGCGGCATGTGTCGAGCTGATCCAGCTCCCACAGCGAATCGCCGATCTGGTTGCCCTGCGCGACGAGAAAGGTGAAGCACATCGCCCCGCCGATGACGAGCTCGTCGACGACCTTCAGCAATGCTTCGACCACGCCCAACTTGTCGCTGATCTTCGCACCACCGAGCACGGCGACGAATGGGCGCTTGGGATTGTTTCGGAGGCCGAGCAGCACATCGACCTCGTTCTGCATCAGCAGCCCCATCGCCGACGGCAGGGTCCGCGGCGGTCCGACGATCGAGGCATGAGCCCGGTGGCACGCACCGAAGGCGTCGTCGACGTAGGCGTCGATGCCCACGATCAACGACTCGACGAACTGCGGATCGTTGGCCTCCTCACCCGGGTCGTAGCGCAGGTTCTCGAGCAACTCGACGCCGGGCGCCAACTCGCCGAGTCGGGCCCGCACCGCATTCATCGAGTACTTCGGGTTCGGCTTGCCCTTCGGCCGACCGAGGTGTGACGCACACACCACGTGCGCGCCGCGGCTGGTGAGCCATTCGATCGTCGGGAGTGCGGCGCGAATGCGGAAGTCGTCGGTGATCACACCGTCGTCCATCGGGACGTTGAAGTCCGTACGGACCAAGACCCGCTTGCCCCGCACGTCACCGAGATCGGAGAGCGTGGGGATGCGGCTCATTTCCGCTTCTTCGGCATCTTGCTGTGGGCGTACAGCGTGGTGTCGATCAGCCGGTTGGAGTAGCCCCACTCGTTGTCGTACCAAGCCAACACCTTCACCATCGTGCCCATGCTCATGGTCAGGCCGGCGTCGAAGATGCTGCTGTGCGGATCGGTGACGATGTCGCTCGACACGATCGGGTCCTCGGTGTACCGCAGGATGCCCTTCAACGCCCCACTGGTCGCAGCCTTCTTGAACGCCGCGTTGATCTGGTCGACCGATGCGGCCTTCGACAGGTTGGCGGTGAAGTCGACGATCGAGCCCGTCGGCACTGGGACACGCAACGACGTTCCGTCGAGCTTGCCCTTCATCGCCGTCAGCACCAGGCTCGTGGCGCGAGCTGCGCCGGTCGAGGTCGGGATGATGTTGATCGCCGCGCCACGCGCTCGGCGGAAGTCACGGTGCGGGCCGTCGACCAGGTTCTGATCGCCCGTATAGGCATGGATCGTCTGCATCAGGCCCTGCTCGACACCGAACGCATCGTCGAGCACCTTCACCATCGGTACGAAGCAGTTGGTCGTGCAACTGGCGTTGGAGATCACCTTCTGCGTCTTGAAATCGAAGTCCTTGTGGTTGACGCCGTACACGATCGTGGCGTCTGCGCCGTCGCATGGCGCCGAGACGATCACGAGCGGTGCCCCACCCGCGAGGTGGCCGGCAGCCGCATCGCGCTTGCTGAAGTGGCCCGTCGACTCGATGACGATGTCGACACCGACCTCGCCCCACGGCAGGTTCTTCGGGTCGCGCTCGGAGAAGACCTTCAGCACGTCGTTGTCGACCGAGATGCCATCCTTGTGAGCCTTGACGGTGTTCGGAAGGACACCGAGCACCGAGTCGTACTTCAACAGGTGTGCCATCTCGTCGAGTGCGCCGAGGTCGTTGACAGCAACGAAGTCGATGTCTGCACCTCGCAACTTGGCGGCGCGGAAGAAGTTACGGCCAATTCGGCCAAAGCCATTGATACCGACACGGACGGTCATGCGCGGTGGGTCCTTTCACATACAGCGGCCTTCATCAGCCAGAACGTCCGAGGATAGTGCTCAGCGGGCGATGTCGCGATGCCCGGTCGTGACGGCGATGCCGCGGTCGCGGAGCCGAGCCGCCAAGTCCTCGGCAACGGCGACGCTGCGGTGACGCCCACCGGTGCAGCCCATGGCAATGGTCAGATAGCTCTTGCCCTCGGCTTCGTACGCCGGTACGAGCTTGACCATCATCGCCTCGAACTCGTCGAGGAACTGCGACGCATGAGAGCGCTCCAACACGAAATCACGCACCGCGGGGTCGTGGCCCGTCAGGGGTCGCAACGCTTCTTCCCAATGCGGGTTCGGCAGGAAGCGGACGTCCATGATGATGTCGGCATCGAGCGGCAATCCGTACTTGTACCCGAAGCTCTCGATGGCGATCTGCAGGCGTTGGCCGTCGCCCGCCTGGTCGAACGCGCCGATCAGCTTGGCCTTCAGTTGGTGGATGTTGAGATCGGTGGTGTCGATCACCAGATCGGCGGCGCTCTTGACCGAATCGAGCAGCGAGCGTTCCAGCTCGATCGCCTCGACCAGACCCTCGGCCTCGGCGTCGAGGGGATGCTTGCGTCGCGACGAGTCGTAGCGCTTCACGAGCTCCGCTGTTGTCGCGTCCAGAAAGACGATGCGCACCCGGTGACCCTCACCTCGAAGCGCGGCAACCTTCGGCAGTACGTCGACGTGTTGTCGGCCCGACACCAGCGCCAGTCGCTCGATGTCGCTGCCCGGCTTGCTGGCCAACTCGACGATGGTGTCGACCAGCGAGGTCGGCAGGTTGTCGATCACGTACCAACCAAGGTCTTCCAGCACCGCTGCGGCGCCAGAACGCCCGGCGCCTGACAACCCGGTGATCAGCACGATGTCGGCCACTACGCAAGCATCGTATTGCCTAGAACTTGCGTGTTCGGAGATACAACAGACGCGGGATGGTTGCTGCATCGAGATACTCGGTGGCGCGCTCGAGGAAACCGTCCGGTGGCGCGGGCTCCAGCATTCGCTCGATCAGCAACCCGTTCTCGGCGAGTGTGTTGACGTACCGACTGAGCGGTCGGTGGATGAACGGGATGAACACGTCCTTCTCCACCTCTTCGTCGCTCTCCTGCTCGACGAGGTAGGCGCCGATCCGCCAGTACTGCTCGGGTGGGTCGAGCACGTGATCGTCGATCCAACCGCTGTTCGGTGTCTGCAGCAACGGGTGATTGAGGAAGAAGCAGAACCGACCGCCCGGCTGCAACACCCGAGCGACCTCGGCGATCG
>JANPOJ010000578.1:0-2132 GCA_031427935.1 Ilumatobacteraceae bacterium
GATGCAGGCCCGCCGTGACGAGATGCCCGATCGCGCCCAGGCCGCGCTCGACCTACTGGTCGGCGACGTCACGCGGTTCCAAGGACTGGTCGAGGACTTGCTGGAGATCTCGCGGTTCGATGCCGGAGCGATTCGCCTGCATCTGGAGGACCTGCTCGTCGCCGAGTTCGTGCGGCAGGCTGTCGCCGTCAGCAGCCTGCCCCAGACCAAGCTGACCGTCAGCGATCGGGCCGAGGGCTTGATCCTGCGCGGCGACCGGCGCCGGCTGGCTCGAGTGGTGGCCAACCTGATCGACAACGCCCGCGTGCACGGCGGCGGCGCACCAGAGATCACGGTGACCGAAGCCGACGGCGAGGGCGAGCCGCTGGGTCATGTGTGGATCGCCGTCGAGGATCATGGTCCCGGGGTGCCGCCCGAAGAGCGAGCCCTCGTCTTCGAGCGATTTGCCCGAGGTGCCGTCGCTGGTCGTCGCTCGAGCAGCGACGGTGCCGGGCTGGGGCTGGCACTGGTCGACGAGCACGTGCGCATGCACGGCGGCCGGGTGTGGGTGGAGGACCGCATCGATGGAGAGCCGGGCGCCCGCTTCGTGCTGGAACTGCCAGCGGAAGAAGTCGAAATCGGATGAGGCTCTCGCGCGTGATGCGTTTGGGCGCCGTCGGCGGCGTGCTGATGATCGGGCTCGCGTCGTGTTCGATCGATCCGGAGAACACACCACGCGACATCGCAGTTCGCGATCGCCAGGACCTTCGCGTCAACTTCGATCAGCCGGCCGGCGCGGCGACCGGCTCGGGCCGGATCTTTCTGCTCTCGCCCGAGGTCATCGGCCAGTCGCGCACCCTGCAGTCCGTCGCCCGAGATGTCGGTGACACACCCGCCGAAGGCATGCGAGCCCTGTTCGAAGGACCCAACTCCGGCGAGTTGCAGCGGCTGTTGCGCACGGCGATCCCTCCCGGCACCCGACTGCTCGATGTGGCCCAGGACGGCGACGAGCTGATCGTCGACGTGTCGAGCGAGTTTCAACAGCTGACGGGTGAGGCGTTGGTCGACGGTGTCGCCCAGATCGTGTTGACCGCGTCGGAGACCAGTGGCGTCTCGTCGGTCACGATCGCCATCGACGGCGTGCCCCAGCAGTGGCCTGCCGCCAGCGGTGAGCTGCAGAGCGAGCCGCTGACGCGCTACGACTTTCCTGGCCTGGTTCTGACGTCGCAGCCTGCATTCCCGTCCGTGCCATCGCCAGCGCCTGCTGCAAGCTGACCACCCCGGCGCGCTACGACAGCAGGAGCGTGCCGAGGCGTCGCGCAGCAACGCTCATCGCGACTGCGGCGATACACGAGTCGATTACCCGAAGAACACCTCGGCGACATCGTGGTAGAGGTGGAGGTCGACGTAGCGGGTCTTGCCCACCGTCTCGTCGAGCGGGATCATCGTCACGTCGGTGCCTCGCAGCACGGCCATCTTGCCGAATTCACCGTTGTGGACGGCGTCGATGGCGGCGATGCCGTAGCGGGTCGACAGCACCCTGTCGTACGCCGATGGTGTGCCGCCGCGCTGCACGTGGCCGAGCAGCACCACCCGGGTCTCCAGACCGGTTCGGGCCTCGATGGCATGGGCGATGGTGTCGGCGATCCCCCCGAGGCGCACATGGCCGAACCGGTCGTAGATCTTCTCGCGCGTGGGCATCGATTCTTCACGCGGCTCAGCCCCTTCGGCGACTACCACGATCGATGCGTAGCGCCCACGTTCGTGGCGCCGGTGTAACAGCTTGCAGATGTTGTCGATGTCGAAGGGTTCCTCGGGGATCAAGATTGCGGTTGCGCCGCCGGCGATTCCCGCGTAGGTGGCGATCCATCCACTGTGACGACCCATCACCTCGACGATCATGACCCGGTCGTGACTTTCCGCGGTCGTGTGCAAGCGATCGATGGCGTCCGTGGCGATCTGCACGGCGGTCGTGAACCCGAACGTCATGTCGGTGCCGACGATGTCGTTGTCGATGGTTTTCGGCACCCCGACGATCGGGAGGTCGAGATCATGGAAGAGCTTGCAGGCAACCGTCAGGGAACCGTTGCCGCCGATGACCACGAGACCGTCGATCCCCATATCGCGAAACGTTGCTGCGACCTGCTCGGGCC
>JANPOJ010000579.1:0-5901 GCA_031427935.1 Ilumatobacteraceae bacterium
GCGTTGTCCGACTTCCTCGCCAACCGGTTCGGCTCGCTGTACCTGCGTGGCAAGGAAGTCACGGGCTAGCCGCTAGCCGCGACGACGCAGCACCTCGGCGGTGATCGCCGGCACCACCTTGTGCAGATCACCGATCACCGCATAGTCGGCCTTGGTCACCATGTTGGCTTCGGGGTCGATGTTGATCGCCAGGATCTTCTTCGATGCCATGGCGCCGACCCAGTGCTGGATCGCCCCGGAGATGCCACAGGCGATGTAGATGTCTGGTGCGATGCGAGTGCCCGTCTGGCCGACCTGATCGGTGTGGTTGCGCCAACCGTTGTTGGTCACCGCACGGCTGCAGCCGACCACGCCACCGAGTGCGGTAGCCAGTTCCTGCAAGGGGGCAAACCCGTCGGCCGAGCCGACGCCACGCCCACCGCTGACGACGACCGGAGCAGTCGCCAGCGTGACACCGGCAGCCCGTTCGACCCGCTCGCGGATCACCGTGCGACCAACGTGTGGTTCGAGCTCGACCCCCATCGGCGAGGCGGTGGCGGTCACCGGTGATTCGACCGCCGGGAACGCGTGATGGCCGATCGTGAGGAGGCGGACGGGGGCATCGAGGCTGCAACGCTCCAACAGGGAGCCACCCCACCGAACACGCACCAGCGAATCGTCGGCGAACTCGACCACGTTGGCGACCATCGGCATGTCGAGCAGCGCAGCAGCGTGGGCCATGACCTCGTTGCCGCGATCGGTCCCCGTGGCCATCACGATCGACGGGCTCAGCAGCGTCGTGGCCTGTGCCACGACGGCGCCCCAAGCCTCGGGGCCGTAGTCGACGAGCAGATCGTCGTGCACCTGATGAACGGTGGTGGCGCCGAAGACGCCGATCTGTTCGACGAGACCGTCGGCTGCTTTCCCGATGGTCAGGGCATGCGTCTCGCCGAGCTTGCTGGCCGCGGCGAGCGCCTCCCAGGTGGCCGGCGACATCGTGCCGCGGTCGTGCTCGACGACGACCAGGATCACTTCAGCACGCCGATCTCTTCGAGCATGTCGACGACCGCAGCGGCAGCCTCCGGACCGCTGCCGAGGATGACGGTGGCACTGACCTGTTCCGCAGCAGGCAGCAGCGTGATCATCTGTTGACCACCCGGCTCGCCCGCCGGGGATACCTGGGCGACAGCGACCTTCTTCGAAGCGAGTCGCCCTTTCAACGTCGGGTAGCGAGGCAGGTTGATGCCCTCCTTCACGCCGAGCACCGCCGGCATCGGCACCTCGTAGACCTCCACACCAACGTCGGCTTCGCGGCGGGCACGCAGCATGCTGCCCTGCACGTCGATCCCCTTGATCCCGTTGACGACCGGGCGGCCGAGCGCGTGGGCCACGCGGATGCCGACCTGGAATCCACCGGAATCCGCCGACTCGTTCCCGAACAGGATCAGGTCGAACGGGCCATCGACTGCCTCGATGTCGGTGACGGCCGCGGCGATCGCTGCGGCGGTGCGTTGCGGGTCCCAGTCGGGGCCGGAGATCGGCAGCAGCACTGCATTGGCCACGCCCAGGCTGGCCGCGTATCGCAGCTGTTCGTCGGCCTCAGACGGGCCGAGGGTCAACACGGTCGCTTCGCCACCGTGTTGCTCGACCAGTTGCACCGCTTCCTCCACCGCGCACTCTTCGTGCGGGCTCATGGTGAACCCGAGGAACGCAGTGTCGACTGCTTGGCCGTCCGCGCTGATGTTGATGCGCGCACCCGGCGCCGGCACACGCTTCACGCACACCAGGATCTTCATGACTTCATCCTCGAGTCATCGGGATCGAACAGCGGAGTTGCACCGGCGCGCTCCACCGTCACGGGATAGAGCTCGTTCATGTACATCACCTGCAGCTTGGTTCCTTCCACGGCGTGCTCGGGCGGGAGGTATGCCAGCAACAGGTACTTGCCGACCGATGGCCCGGCACCGGCGGTGGTCACTCGCGAGACGCGACCCTTGGCGTCGAGGATGCGCTCGCCGCCGAGAGTCAGGATCGGCTCGTTGCCACCAGTGGGGAACCGGTCGTAGCCGTCCGCGCAACGCTGCGAATCCATCGACAGCGTGCACATGATGGCCGCCGGCGACTCGTCGCGCGCCTTGAGGTAAGCCTCCTTGCCCATGAAGTCGGCCGACTTCACCTTGGGGCGGGCCAGCCCTGCTTCCACCGGGTTGTACTCGCTCTCCAACTCGGCGCCCATCAGGCGGTAGCCCTTCTCGATGCGACCCGTCACGGCGTACACGCCGATGCCGACGGGGATGATGTCGAACTCCTTGCCGGCCTCGGCGACGGTGTCCCACAGCCGCAGGCCGTGCTCCATGTTGGTGTAGATCTCCCAGCCGTTCTCACCGACGTAGGAGATGCGGAACATGATGCACGGCACACCGTCGATCAACACCTCGCGCACCGCGCCGTACGGGAAGCCGGCCTGCGACACGTCGTAGGGCTTGGACTGATCGGTGACGATCTTGGCCATGGTCTTTTCGGCATTGGGGCCCCACACGCCCAGGGTGCACATGCCCTGCGACCGGTCGGTGAACGTGACCGACCCGTCGGTCGGCATGTACCTGTTGAACCAGTAGTTGTCTCGGCCGCCGTCGAACGCACCGGTGATGATGCGGAAATGATCGGTGCCGAGGCGCTGGATGGTGAGGTCACCACGGAAGCCACCGTGCTGGGTGAGCAGCGGTGTGTACACGCTGCGCCCGACGGCGACGTCGACGTTGTTCACGCACATGTATTGCAGGTAGGCCATCGCCCCGGGGCCGGTGATGTCGAACTCGTTGAACGCGGTCAGGTCGACCATGCCGACGCTCTCGCGCATCTGCAGGTGCTCGGCGTTGGTGATGGGGCTCCACCAGCGGGCATCCCACTCGTGCTGGCGCGCGGTGAACGCCTCGGGGAACTTGTCCTTCAGCTTGGCGTTGCTCTCGAACCACTGCGGGCGCTCCCACCCACGGGCGTCGAAGAACACCGCGCCGAGCGCCTCTTCGCGAGCGAAGAACGGGCTGCGGCGCATGCCGCGCTGGCTGGCCCACTGCTCACGCGGGTGCACGATCCCGTACGTCTTGTTGAAGTGCTCGCTGCACCTGGCGAGGATGTGGTGCTCGGTCTTCTCGTGGGGGTAGAAGCGGCTGATGTCGGTGCTGTGCGGGTCGCACAGGTGCGGGTAGCCGTAGGTCATCCACTCCGCCACGATCTGGGCGATGCCGGGGCCTTCCTTGATCCACACGGCTGCGGCGCTCCACAGGTTGCGCACTTCCACGGTCTCGCCGAGCACCGGGTTGGCGTCGGGGGTCAGGCTCAGCAAGCCGTTGATCGCGTAGCGGATCTCGGCCTCGCCGAGCATCTCCATCAGGTCGATCGCTTCTTCGAACTGCTGGTCGAAGTCGTCGGCCGTGAACGGCAACTCGGTGGGCGACAACGCGGACTCTTCGTTCGAGGGGATGTCGTCGGGGTGCATGAAGATCGGGCGGTGGGCGTACGAACCGACCTCCATCGAGCCGGCGGTCTGGCGCTCGTAGCAGAACGTGTCCATGTCGCGAACGATGGGGTAGGCGACCTCCTTGCCACTTTGCTGGAGGATGTCGATCGGGCCGACGTCGGCCATCTGATGCACCGCGGGCGTCAGCGGGATGTTGGCGCCGGCCATCTTGGCGATACGCGGGCTCCACACGCCGCAGGCGATGGCGACGTACTCGGCCTCAATCCGACCCTTGTTGGTCACGACAGCGGTCACCTTCGGCCCGCCGGGGCCATCCTCGGTCTCGACGTCGAGCACCTCGGTGTTGGCGAACACCTGCAGCGCACCCGCATCAACGGCCTCGTTGCGCATCTGCGTGCCGGTCTCGAGCGAGTCGACGCACGACACGCTGGGTGTGTAGAACCCGCCGAGCAGGATCTCTTCGTTGATGAACGGCACGAGTTCCTTGATCTCCGCCGGGGTCAGCAGGCGAGAGTCGATGCCCCACGCCTTCGCCGAGGTCATGCGCCGCTTGAACTCTTCGAGCCGCTCCGGCTTGCGGGCCACCTCGATGCCACCCGAGGTGTTGTTCAGCCCGTGGTCGATGTACTGGCGCTGGCTCTCCAGCGTGAGGAACGCCATCTCCTTGTTGTGATCGGTGGGGAAGATGAAGTTCGACGCATGCCCGGTGGACCCACCGGGGTTGGGTAGCGGGCCCTTGTCGATCTGCACCATGTCGGTCCACCCGAGCCGGCTGAGATGGCCGACCAGGCAGTTCCCGACGATGCCGGCGCCGATGATCACGCACTTGGCGTGGGTCGGCACCGTCTGGGTCGTTGAGTCCGGACTTGCTGTGCTTGCTGTGTCGGGGCTTGCTGTGTCGGCCATCACCGTCTCCTCTGTGCCTTGTGGTCGAAGGCAGTCTGATATATCTTTGCGATATCACGAACCTATCACTCAGCGAGCAGGCGTTTCAAGCGATCCGGCGGATGATCGTGACGCTCGAACTGGCCCCCGGGGCGGTCGTTGGCGACGACGCGCTGCAGGCCGAGTTGGGCCTCGGGCGCACGCCGATCCGCGAGGCCCTGCAGCGCCTCGTCCGCGATCAGTTCGTCACGATCATCCCCCGCCGCGGCATGTTCGTGTCGAGCATCGATGTATCGGAGTTGTCGACCCTCTACGAGACGCGCACGATCCTCGAGCCGTACGTGATGCGCTTGGCCAGTGCCCGCGGCCGCGCCGCCGATTGGGCTGCGATGGCCGCAGCGCTGGCCCGCGCCCACGCCGACAGCTCGCCCACGGAGCTGTTGGAGATCGATCGGGAGTGTCGCGAGATCGTGTGGGCAGCCGCCGACAACCGCTTCCTCACCGCAACGCTCGACATGCTGTACGCCCAGAGCGATCGGTTGTGGCACCTGTACCTGGCCGATGTGGCCGCGCTCGATCACGTGATCGCCGAGCACCGCGCGATCCATGCCGCGCTGGTCGACGGCGACGGCGAGCGCGCCGCAGCGTTGATCGAATCGCACATGCGCGCCTTCAACGACAAGATCAGCGACGCCGTGCGCCGCCGCCTGGAATCCCCCCTCGCCGGCTACTGACCGCGCCCCGGGCCCGCTGTGAGCCCGATGTCAACTCCGGCGCGACAACCGGCTCACACCAGACGGTTCACCGGGTCGGGTGTGAGTCAGCTGTCGCGCCCGGCGCGACATCCGACTCACACCACCTCTGGCAGGATGCCGTGATGGCCTCCGGTGTTCGGCGAGTGACGATCGGCGGGCGGTCGTTCAAGGTCGTGGCCGGTCGGCACGATCGGTATTGGGATGAGTGCGAGCGCGGCTTGGAGGCCCACACCTTCGAGGTGCTGACGTCGCGCCTCGGGCCGGGCTCGACGTTCGTCGACATCGGTTCGTGGATCGGCCCGATGACGTTCGTCGCTGCGGCATGTGGGGCGCGGGTGATCGCCTACGAGCCCGACCCGACCGCGGCCGACGAGCTCGCTGCGAACGTGGCGCTTAATCCAGACTTCGATGTCGACATCGAGCGCGTCGCGTTGTGGACGTCGACGGGCACCCGACAACTGCGCGGCGGGCCGGTCGGTCTTGGCGAGAGCATGTCGAGCTTCAGCGGTCGGGCGGAGCGCGTCGGCTCGACGTCAGTCGCGACGCTCGATGCCCGCGCCGCGGCTCGCACGTGGCCGGCAGACGCGTTGGTGAAGATCGACGTCGAGGGCGCGGAGTACCGCGTGCTGCCTCGCCTACGGCCGTACCTCGCCGCGCATCATCCGACGATGGTCCTCTCGGTCCACGGCTACGACGTCCGCGCGTCACTGCCCGGCTGGCCGTCGCCAGTTCGCCGCGTGGCCCATCACGTGCGTCACGCGATGCGGACCATCCCGCTGCTCTGGGCGATCCGTTCGTACG
>JANPOJ010000580.1:0-2942 GCA_031427935.1 Ilumatobacteraceae bacterium
AACACAGAACAACACCAGATGGACAGAAAAAGCTAGCTGAACAGCTTCTTGGCGATCACGATTCGTTGGATCTGGTTGGTGCCTTCGTAGATCTGGGTGATCTTGGCGTCGCGCATCATGCGCTCGACGGGGAACTCGCTGGTGTAGCCGTACCCGCCGAGGAACTGCACGCAATCGGTGGTCACCTGCATGGCGACGTCGCTGGCGAAGCACTTCGCCATCGCACCAGCCATGCCCAACTCGCCCGTCGGGTCGCCGTCGTCGACCATCGCGCAGGCTCGATACACCAACGCCCTGGCCGCCTCGATTCGCATCGCGCAGTCGGCGGCCATCCACTGCAAGCCCTGATTGTCGGCCAGTGGGCGGCCGAACGTGCGACGCTCTTTCATGTAACCGACGGCGAAGTCGAGCGCACCCTGCGCGATCCCAACTGCCTGAGCGCCGATCGTCGGGCGCGAGCGATCGAGGGTGTGCATTGCCACGGCAAAGCCCTGCCCGACTTCCCCGAGACGCCACGAGTCGGGCACACGACAGTCGTCGAACCGCACGACCCCGGTCGGTGAGCCCTTGATCCCCAGCTTGTGCTCGAGCTTGTCGACGTGCACGCCCCACTCCGCCTTCGTGAGGAAGCACGTGATCCCCTTGTGACGAACATCCGATGTGCGGGCGAACACGGTGTACAGATCGCTGATGCCGGCGTTCGTGATCCAGCATTTCGTGCCGTTGATCACCCAGTCATCGCCATCGCGGACGGCGCGAGTCGTCATCGACGCAACGTCGCTACCGGCGTCCGCCTCGCTGAGGCAGTAGCTGGCCTGGCTGCTGCCGTCGCAGACCCGGGGCAAGACCGCTGCCTTCACTTCGTCTGACCCGAAGTTGAGCACTGGCAACATACCGAGCTTGGTGATCAGGAAGATCAGGCTCGTCGACGCGCAGGCGCGCGCCAACTCCTCGACGGCGATCGCCTGGGTCACCAGCGAGGCGCCTTGGCCGCCGTACTCCTCGGGATACTGCAGCGATGTGAGGTCGGCAGCGACGAGCGCCTTGAAGGCCTCCCAGTCGTACTCCGCCTTCTCGTCGGTGGCTGCCGCCCGGGGCGCGATCTTGTCAACAGCAAACCGGCGCACGACGGCGCGGAACTCGCGTTGCTCTTCGGTGAGGTTGATCGGTTGAGTCATGCTCCCAACAGCTCCTTCCATCGTCCGGGGTACGCGGCCGCGACCTGCGCGGGGGTCATGCGCAGCGTGGCTTCTGGCACCATGTCGACCAGCGCCCTGGCCTCGTCGTAGTGGTGCAACGTGTTGCTGACACCCTCGAACGACCGAAGGCGCTCGGCCTTCAGCTCGGCCGGCGGATCACTGTCGAGGAAGCCCCAGATCGTGAAGGCGATCGTCAGGTCGTGCACGACCGGAGCGCGGCTGAACATCGAGGCACGACGCAAGGCAATGCCGAGGCAGCCCTGGATCGCGTCGGCGGCATGCTCGCCTGGCTGCAGCTGCAAGCGGTCGCGAAAACCGCTGGCGATCTTCAGCGCGAACCCCTGGTCGGGACCCTGAAAGCCGAGGCGTGTGCCTTCTGGCTGGAACCCGACGAGGTCGCCGGGGCGATTTGGCTTCCACGAAGCCGGGACGATGTCGGGCGAGCCGTACACCCTCGAATCGTCGACGGGTGAGACTGGAGCGAACTTCGGCGCGGCCATGAACCCATTTCTACCTCGCGATGGACCGACCCGTCGTTTCCAGCGTTTGAGCGGGTGATACGGCACGCCGAAGGCGTACCGGCTCAGGCGTGCAGCAGGCCGTAGACCAGGCTCTCTTCCAAGGCTCGCCACGAGGCCTCGATGATGTTGGGGCTGACACCGATGGTCGTCCAGGTCCGATCGCCGTTCGTGGCGTCGATCAGCACTCGGGTGGTTGCGCCGGTGGCGGTCGCACCATCGAGGATTCGCACCTTGTAGTCGGTGAGGTGCACCTTGGCGAGGAGTGGGTATGCCCCGCCGACCGCGGCTCGCATCGCCGAGTCGATCGCGTTGACTGGGCCGTTGCCCTCCGCTGTGTGCACATGGCGCTGGTCACCGACCCAGACCTTCACGGTCGCTTCCGTGGTGAAGTCGCCGCTGGCCACCTCGTCGGTGATGACCCGCATGCTCTCGACCCGGAAGAAGTCCTGCTGCCATCCGCCAGCGCGTCGCATGAGCAACTCCAGCGATGCGTCGGCGGCCTCGAAGTGGTAGCCCTCGTGCTCCAACCGCTTGAGGTCGTCGATGACCTGGTTGACTGCGGGACCGTCCATCGGGAGGCCGAGCTCGGTCGCCTTCATCTGGATCGTGGCTCGCCCGGCCATCTCGCTGACGACGAATCGGGTTCCGTTGCCGACCAACTCGGGATCGACATGCTCGTATGCGTCCTTCGCTCGGGCGATCGCGCTGACGTGCAGGCCGGCCTTGTGGGCGAACGCCGAGGCGCCGACGTATGGCGCCTGCGGGTTGAGCGGGCGGTTCAATACCTCGGCGACGTGATGGCTGACCGCCGTGAGCCGCTCGATGCGACCGTCAGGGAGGCACTGCATGCCGAGCTTCAGCTGCAGGTTCGGGATCACGGTGGTGAGGTTGCAGTTACCCGTCCGCTCGCCCAGACCGTTCAACGTGCCCTGCACATGTCGCGCACCGGCCTTGACAGCCGCCATCGAGTTGGCGACCGCACACCCGGTGTCGTCATGGCAGTGGATACCGATGATCACATCGCCGCCGACGTGACGATGCACGTCGGTGACGATCGCCTCGACTTCATACGGAAGCGAGCCACCGTTCGTGTCGCACAGCACCACATGGCTGGCACCCTTCACCACGGCAGCCTCCAGGGCGCGGAGGGCGAACTCGGGGTTGCGCTTGTACCCGTCGAAGAAGTGCTCCATGTCGACCAGCACTTGGCGACCATGACCCG
>JANPOJ010000581.1:0-3505 GCA_031427935.1 Ilumatobacteraceae bacterium
CGAGGAACCGAGGCCGAACCAGGGGAGTGGGTGGCGCATCACCGAGGAACTCTGCGGGGTCGAATCGGGTCACCCTTTCGTCCTGCGGCGTCGTGCCGACAACCGAGATGCGATAGGTCGCAGGTTGTCCGGCGGCCAGCACGTCGAGGACGTGCGGTATCTCCTTCGGGATCCCGGCTCCCATCAACACCACGTCGACACCCGCCAGCATTGCGCCGTACAACGCGTAGAGCGTGGGGAGTTGGATCTTCTCGAGGTAGTTGATCCCGATGAGCCCGTCGTGGCCGTGCTTGGCGAGCGACACCTCAGCGAAGTTGGCGAGCACGGTGAGATCGACGAGCGACGAAGGTGGATCGAGCCGATGCGACGGCACGGTGAGGTACCGCGTGCCGGCCGGCCTCCCACCTGAGCGGTAGTAGCGACGCAGCACCTTCTCCACGATGTCGGGCCGCACGAAGCCTTCATAGGCACGGCGGAGGTGTCCGCCGGGATCGCCGTCATTCAATCGGCGGGCGTGTACGACGTCGAGGGCGACTCCGGAGACGACCCCCAGTTGGCCCGTGCGGGAGACGGCCTGGGCCAACTGCCACGAGGAAACCCCGACTCCCATCCCACCTTGGATCAACTTCGGTAGAGGCATCATCTGGCAAACCTACCTACCGGTCGGTAGGGGCTGCGAGAGTCGTACGGCCCGTTCTTGGCGACGAAGGTCCATCTACGTACCCGCTCGGTCGGTGAGGTCAGTCGCCGACGGCTTGGTTGCGGTGGTCGCGATATGCATCGCCGAGTTGCTGCAGCTCGATCTCGGGTGCGTCCTCCACCGAGATCAGCGAGTTGTCGGCTCGATGCGATGAACGGATCAACTCGTCGAGCTTGCGTTGCAGGGCGACGATCTGCTTGCTCTGTGTGTGCTGGATGACGAAGACCATCACGAAGGTCACGATCGCCGTCGAGCTGTACAGCGACACCTGCCACCACGTCGGGAATCCCGTCACCAGACCGACGATCAGCCAGACGGTGGCCAGCCCCGCCGCGGTGAGACCGGCGAAGGCGTTCGCCACGGTTTCGCCGACGTGGTGCAGCGCCGTGCTGGAGCGTGCCGCTTCAGCCCTTCGGCTTGCCATTTCCCTTGCCATTCCCCTTGCCAGTCGGCTGTTCGACGGTGGTGGTCGTGGTGCTGGCGGCGGTCGTCGGGCTGACGAGCGGTGTCAGCGTCGGCCCCGGCGCGGCGGCCGGGATGGTCGTTGATGTGTCGACGAGCGGAGCGGGACGCTCGCCGCCGCCCAGCTGCAGCAGGCCGATCACGGCGATGATCACAGCGACGGCCACGATGCCGAGAGTTCGACGCTGCCGCCGGCCTGCGTACGCCTCTTGCGACACCCCGAGATCTGGCGGTCGCTCGACGATGCCGACGGGCGGCATGATCGCAGTTCGTGACCCCGCGTCGGCGCCCATCACTCGGGTGTGTGGTTGGGCCGCTTCGAGATCGGTCATCACGAGTGTTGGTTCGCCGAGATCGACGAGCTGGCCGGGAGGAGGCATGGTGGAGAGCTGCAATCGGCGCAGCGTTTCCGCGAACGCCTGTGCATCGGCCGGTCGGTCCGCTGGGTCCTTGGCGAGTGCTTGCGACACAGCCGCCCGCACCGCGGCGGGCACCGTTGGCGGCAGCTCCGGCGGCGGCTGGTGAACGTGTGCCATCGCCAGCGCCCCGACGTTCTCAGCAGTGAACGGCGGATGCCCGGCGAGCATCTCGTAGCCGATCACCCCGAGCGAATAGATGTCGCTGGCCGGCGTCGCTTCGGCGCCGATCGCTTGCTCCGGCGAGATGTATCTGGCGGTCCCGATGACCTGACCCACCTCGGTCAGTGCCACCGAGTTGGCGGCGCGGGCGATACCGAAGTCGGTGACCTTGATCGTGCCGTCGTCGAGCAGCAACAGGTTGCCTGGCTTGACGTCGCGGTGGACCACCCCGGCGAGGTGTGCGGCGTGGAGGGCCTCGGCCGTCTGAGCCAGGACCGACAGCACCAGGTTGACGGGCAGGGCCCCTTGGTCGGACATCAGCTTGGAGAGCGGGCGGCCGGGTACCAGTTCCATCACCAGGTAGGCGATGTGCCGACCGTCCTCGCGGTCCTCGCCGTAGTCGAAGACATTGGCGATGCCGGGGTGGGAGAGGCCTGCGGTGTGGCGGGCCTCTGCCCGGAAGCGCTCGAGGAACACGGGCGAGTCGACGAGGTCGTCGCGCAGGATCTTGACCGCTACCTGGCGTCCCAACACCGTGTCGACGGCTGCCCAGACCTGGCCCATCCCACCGACGGCGATGCGCGTCGTGAGGGAGTATCTGTCGCCCAGGACCGTCTCACTCGACAGACCAGGCTGCGGACGGGGCGACGATGTGGGAGCCGGCATGCTGTGGTGTCTTACCCCATTTTGTGCGCGCTGACACGTCGGCGGCCTTGACACCCCTCAGAGCGTGGGCGCACTGTCACGGTGGGCATTGCGCACCATGGCGCAGGGAGACACGGATATGCGACAGACGAGCCGCAAGGTTTCACGCCGTGTCCGACGGGCGACGGCCTCGTGTGCGTTCGCGCTGTACGCCTTGTCCGGTGGGGCCACCGCACTCGCCGCGCCCGCAGATCAAGCCGCGAGCGCTGCCGACATCATCCTCGATGACCTCGGGCCTGGCTGGACCAGGATCTCGCCCGACCCCAAACCGCCGAACTCGGAAAGTGCCGTTCGCCTGTTCGACTCCGACGACGTGCAGTTGCAGCTGCTTGCCGAGCCTCGGCTCGTCTGCAGCATGGAGATCACCGGTCGGTCGGACGAGCTGAGCCTGGTCACGTCACTCGGGTTCGAGGAAGCACCCTCGGCCACTGCGGGCGTCGAGCGATTCACCGGCGATCTTGGCGGGGCCGACGCCGTCGCTGCAGCCTTTTCGACTCGGCGATTTGCCTTTCTCGTGATCGCGTTCGCGGGCAGCCCCGGTGTCGACCTCGAGCCTGCGGTCGATACGGTCGTCGACCGGCAGGCAGCTCGTGATGACGGCGTGGTGATCGAGTCCGGTCGAGACGCGAGCCGGCTCGACGACATCATCATCGACTCGCCGTCGGTGCCGGGCCTCGGTCAGCAACTCGACTACTCGACCGATCTGTCGCTGTGCGACCAGACCGGGCCACGCGGCGTCATTCAGGCCTCGGAGGTGGTCGCATTCGTGTCGAAGCACTCGACTGAACGGCTGCGGGTGTGGCTCGACCCGGGGAGTGGGTCGTCGGCGATCGTCGATCTCACTGAATATCCCTACGAGCTCTTCGCCGGGTTTGCCGCGGGAAGCGCGCACTCGCCCGGCTTCGAACCGATGCAGGTGGGCGACATCGACGGGCTCGACAGTGTTCCGGACGTCAGTGCATGGCGAACAGGAGGTGACCAGTCGCAGTACTTCGCCAGGTTTCGGCGAGGCAGGATCACGGCGCTGATCGCAGTTGCCGAGGGATCGGACCCCGCGCTG
>JANPOJ010000582.1:0-1780 GCA_031427935.1 Ilumatobacteraceae bacterium
GCACCAGTGGCCGAGGGCCGAGTCCGCCCGAGGATACTCAGTCACCATGAACCAGTGCTGGAGTCGGTAGACGCCGAACTACGTGATCGGCGTGCTCGATCCGGCGGCCGTAAACCTGTTCGGCCGACAGGTCGTCTCGAAGTTCCCGAACCGCGTGTACAAATCGTCCACAGTCGCCCGCGACCAGGCCATCAACTACTTCGACTCGGTCGGCCTCAATCACGAGCTGTTCTCGCCCGACGGCACCGACGCGTTCAGCTTCAACGTCGCCGGCATCCCCGCCAGTGGCCTACTGACCGGGCAGGACTGCTGCAAGAACGCGGGCGACGTGGCCCTTTTCGGCGGGCCGCTCGGCAACTTCGAGGGCACTGTGCCCGGCACCGACGGCGGCTGTGTCGACAACCCGTTCCGCTGGTGCGACAACCTGTCCAACAACGACCCGACCGTGCTCACGTTCATGTCGAAGGCGTTCGCCACGCAGGTCGTGCAGATGGCCTTCGACACCAAGGTCATGTCGGCCAGCAACAACACGGTGATCAAGGCCAAGCCCGGACCACACACGCCACGAGGAAAGCTGGCGGCGTGACCTGAGCACACCACGCGCGACCAGAGGGGCGACACCGGCGTCGCACGTGGGTCGACGGAACCAGGTAGTTCATCTCGCACTTCGCGCTGAGACCCGGAATGGTGCGCCTCCGGTGGGCCGGTTGACGACCATGCCGATGGGGTGTGGCAACTCGGTAGACATGGGGGTGAGATCGAGTCGTTGCGCGAGGCGGGCGATGATGAGGGTGAGTTCCATCTGGGCGAGGGCGAAACCGATGCACATGTGCGGTCCCCGTCCGAACGGCACCCAGGCCTGATCGGTGATGGTCTTTTGTTCTGCGGTCAGGTTGGCGAAGCGGTCCGGGTCGAAGCGCAGCGGATCAGTCCACGAGCCTGGGTCGCGTCCGGCGAGGTGTGGCGACCACACCACCAATGCTCCCTTCCGGATCAGGTGAGTCCCGATCCGAAGATCGGTGGCAGCCATGCGTGCGCCGATGAGTCCGGCAGGATGAAGTCGCAACGACTCGCGCACGACGCGTTGTGCGAATTCAAGGCCGGCGAGGGCGACGTGATCGGGTTCGGTGGGTGCATCGATCGGTCCGAACACGGCGTCTGCTTCGGCCCTGAGCCGTGGCCACGCGTCCGGTGACAGCGCTGCACACCACAGCATCCAGGCGAGTGCCGATGCCGTGGTGTCGTACCCGGCGCCGATCAGGGTCCGTACCTGATCGCGGATCTCGGCGTCGGACAGTAAGCCGTCGATCACGATCGCTTCGAGGATGTCGAACGGGTCGCCGGTTGGTTGTGATCGCCGTTCGGAGATCTCTGCATCGATGATCGCGTCGATCGCTCGCCGGTCGGCTCGCACCCCCGAACGGGCGGTGAAGGGAAAGGGGTGGGGTAGCTGTTTGATCGCCGGTGCTTCGATGAAGTGCTGTGGCCGTTCGTACAGCTCGCCGATCTCGCCGGCGCGTTGGGCGAACCGTTCGCCGAAGAAGGCATGCACGGTGATGCCGAGGATGAGATTGCGGCCGACCGGGTACAGGTCGAGCTCTGTCTCTTGTGTGTCGATCGGGATGATGTGGTCGATTGCTCTGTCGGTGCGCGCCACGATCATCGGGATCCAGCTGTTCAGTCGACGGCGGGTGAACGCTGTCTGGACCGAACTTCGACGGCGATGATGATCGTCACCATCGGAGACGATCATCGAGCCGCTGCCGACAACGAACCTGAC
>JANPOJ010000583.1:0-5075 GCA_031427935.1 Ilumatobacteraceae bacterium
GCGCGATCCCGATGCCAACTGGTTCACGTTGCCCTACGAGCGCCGCAGCGAGTTGATGCACGAACACGGCGCCAGCGGTCGCAAGTACGCCGGCCGCATCGCCCAGTACATCACCGGATCGGCCGGGCTCGATGACTACGAATGGGGTGTCACCTTGTTCGGTGTGCATCCCGACGACCTCAAAGAGGTCGTCTACACCATGCGCTTCGACGAGGCGTCGGCGGTGTACGCCGACTTCGGCCCGTTCTACACCGGGATGGTCACCCCGGTGGAAGAGGTCATGAGCAGTCTCTGAGGGTGCAGCGCACGGTGCCGACGTTGACATCGCGCCCGGTCTCGTCGAAGCCGAACAGGTCGAAGGCCGCCGCAGCCAGATCACCGTCGGTGCCGATGGTCAGGGTGCCCCCCGGCCCGTCGTAGTTGATGTTGCTGCCGGCGGCGATGTCGTCGCGACAATCGACGAACGTCGTGCACGGTGAACCGCTGTCGCTGACCAGCGGGATCTCGCGGGCGATCACGTCCGGCTGCGTCGAACTGCCGGCAAGCGCCGCAAGGGCGATGACGTTGACGCAGTCGAACGCATTGGCTGCGTACGGGCTGGGGTTCGCAGGTGTGGCACCGAGTTGAGCGAGGAAGCGCGGGTCACTGCTGTAGGCGACCGGCGAGATGCCCCTGACCCGTGAGGCCAGCGAGGCGCCCATCGGTTCGGCAGAGGCCGTCGGGCGGCGCATCGCATCGTTGACCACGTACTGAGGAAGGACGTTGCGCTCCTGCGCGTCGATCTCTCCCAACATCACCGGCCCCGACGTGGCATCGCCGATCACCACGATCACCCCGGTTGCAGCCCCCACGACCTTTCCGGCAGCCGCCTTGATCGATACGTTGTCGGCCGAGTAGGCGATGACCGCCTGCTGCTCGATCCCCTTCAGCGCCAATGCGGCCTTGACCGAATCGGCGAACGCCTGACCGTAATCGTCGTCGATGTACGTGACGCTGGCCCGGCTGGCCCCGGTGCGGTCGACGGCTTCGGCAATCGCCAGCGCCTGCATCGAGTCGGAGGGAATGGTGCGGAAGAACAGGTTCCTGTCCGGGTAGTCGTCGAGCAGCCGCGCCGAAGCCGTTGGTGAGCACGCCATGACACCGGCATCGACGATTTCGCGGAGCCCCGCGAGAGCGTTCGTCGACGAGGCGGGACCGACGATCGCGTCGACCTGCTCGCTCAGCAACTTGGCGATGGCCGGATCGATCCCTACTCCGGCCACTCCCTCGTCCGCCGGGCGCAGCACGACGTTGTGCCCGTTGTAGCCGCCGGCCTTGTTGATCGTGTCGACGGCGAGCGTGACCGCGGTGCGGATGGCTTGGCCGATGTCGGCGTTGGCGCTGCCCTGCGGCGTCAGCACGCCGATGGTCAACACGCCGTCGTCGACACGGGCGACGGGTGTTGTCGTCGGCGGGAGAACGGTCGACGGGGCGCCTGTCGAATCGGAGCTGCACCCGACCAGCGGGAGCAACAACCCGACGGCCGCCAATGCGGCGAACGGCAGGCGTTGCGTGCGAGGCATGATCGGATTGTAGGGGGGTCGAGTGGCCGGCGTTGTCGACCGGAGGCGACCGCGCACGGCACAATGTCTGGGTGATACTCGCCGCACGCGATCGCTTGCTCGCCGAGAGCACCCTGCATGGGCGGGCGTGGTGCGAGTCGTGGACGGCGATGATCGACCACTGGCTGGTCGAGCTCTACGACAACGTCTTCGGCGACACGTCGGGCGTGTGCCTGCTGGCCGTCGGCGGCACAGGTCGGCGCGAGATGGCGCCACGCAGCGACATCGATGTGATGGTTGTGCACCGTGGCAGCGCCAAGAAGATCGAATCGGGCCTCGCCGACCTGTGGTATCCGATCTGGGACACGGGCATCCATCTCGGGCATGCGGTGCGCGCGGTCAATCAGAAGTTGTCGGTCAGCTCTGATCAGCTCGACACGGCCACGACGTTGCTGTCGGGCCGCTGGGTCGCCGGCGATCGACAACTGGCCACCGAGGCGCTCGACGCTGCGAGCCGGGCCTGGAAGGCCAATGCCGCCACGTGGCTGCGGCTCCTTCGAGACCGCGGTCTCGATCGCCATCGCACGGACGGTGAGGTGGCGTTTCTGCTCGAGCCGAACATCAAGGAGGGCCGCGGCGGCCTGCGCGACATGCACGAACTGCGTTGGATCGACGCCGCGGGCCGGGGTATCGCCACCGAAACACCTGCGGCCCTCGCCGCGGCCTACGACACCCTCCTGCGCGCGCGGGTCGCGCTGCATCGTGTCGCGCCGATCGCCGGCGAGGTGATGCGACTGGAGGATCAGGACGCGATCGCCGCCGCCGGCGCGTTCGGCACTGCCGACGAGTTGATGGCCGCGGTGTCGTCGTCGGCGCGCACTCTGTCGTGGCAATCCGATCGGGCCTGGCACGCAGTCGCCCGCGCGTCGAACGAGCCGGTGAAACCGCGGCCGCTGGCCTCTGGTGTCACCTTGCGCAACGGCGAGGTCGAGTTGGGCGTCGACGTGTGGCCGGAGCGCGACCCCACGCTGATGCTCCAAGTGGCAGTCGGGGCAGCGCGTAGCGAGTCGCCGATCGCGACCCGCGCACTCGAGACCTTGCAGGAACGCACACCCGACTGGCCGAAGCCGTGGCCCACGGGTGCGGCGGAAGAGTTGGTGGCCCTGCTGCTCGAGGGGCCGCGGGCGATCCCCGTGCTCGAGTCGCTCGACCAGGCCGAGCTGTTCAGCCGCATGTTGCCGGAGTGGGAGCCGGTGCGCTCGCGCCCGCAGCGAAACGCCTATCACCGCTTCACGGTCGACCGCCATCTGTGGGAGGCAGCGACGCAGGCGGCGCTGCTGGCCGATCGCGTCGCCCGTCCTGACCTCCTCGTGATCGGTGCGTTGCTCCACGACATCGGCAAGGGCTATCCCGGAGATCACACGGAGCGGGGTGAGGAACTGGTCGCGGTCATCGGGCCGCGCATGGGGTTCGACGAACGCGACACCGGCCATCTGGTGGGGTTGGTTCGCCACCACCTGTTGTTGCCCGATGTGGCCACGCGGCGGGACCTCGACGATCCGGTGACCATCGACATGGTTGCCGAAGCCGTAGGCAGTGTGGGCTTCCTCGACCTCTTGCATGCGCTCACCGAGGCCGATTCGCTGGCGACCGGCTCGTCGGCATGGAGCCCGTGGAAGGCCGAACTGGTCGAGGAGTTGGTCGAGCGCGTGAAGCTGCGCCTCGGCGTCGCCGACGGTGTCGGAGGCGGGCCCGAGCGCAGTTCGCCGTTCCCGACGGCAGACATCTTGGCCATGATGGGCGCCGGCGAGACGGCCGTCACCGTCGATGGTCCGCGGATCGTGGTCGTCAATTCCGATCGGCCCGGTACGTTCGGGCGGCTCGCAGGGGTGCTGGCGTTGCACGGCATCGATGTGGTCGGGGCGCGTGCGCACAGCGACGAGCAGGGCATGGCCGCATCCCTTTTCCGGATCGCCGAGCAATCACAACGCGCCGATTGGGCGAACGTCGTCGCCGACGTCCGCCGGGCGTTGTCTGGCGAGTTGGCGCTGTCGGCGCGCCTTGCCGAACGAGCCCGCACCTATCGGCGGCGCCGGCGGCCTGCGGCAGCTTCGGTGTTGCCGCCCTCGGTGACCTTCGTCGACGCGGCCAGCAGCAACGCCACGGTCATCGAAGTGCGCGCTCCCGACTCGATCGGCCTGCTGCACCGGGTTGCCACCGCCCTCGCCGAGATGGGCCTCGACATCCGCCATGCGACGGTCCAGACCATCGGCCCGAGCGTTGTCGACAGCTTCTACGTTCGTACCTCGAGCGGTGACACCGTCACCGATCCATACCACCGCGCCGAGATCGAACGTGCCTTGCTGCATGCCGTAGGGTCGCCATCGTGAGCGACGCCGCGCCCAACGACTTCACCCGGGACCTGGTGCGCTGGAGCGAAGCGCTGGCGGCCATCGCCCGAACGGGCCTCGGCTTCACCGAGAGCCTCTACGAGCGTGAGCGGTTCGAAGAGATCCTGCACGTCGCTGCCGACATCAAAGCGGCGGCCGACGAAGCCTTGGAGGTCCGCCGCGAACGCGACCACTTCGTGCAGGAATGGATGGAGTCGGTCGGTGAGGGCGTGCCCGGGTACGTCACGCCGAAGGTCGCCGTCGGCGCGGTCGTCGGCAACGAGGCGGGCGAGATCCTGCTCGTGCAACGGGCCGACAGCGGCATCTGGTTGTACCCGACAGGGTGGGCCGATGTCGGGTACTCGCCGTCCGAGGTCGTCGTCAAGGAGGTGCACGAGGAGACCGGCATCCACTGCGAACCGGTGCAGCTCCTCGCAGTCATCGACGGCCAGCGAATGGGCTTCACCCGCTTCGCGATGTACCTGCTGCTGTTCCACTGCACCGCGGTCGGCGGCGATCTCGTCGCCCATCCGCTGGAGACAGCAGGCGTGGGATGGTTCAAGCGCGACGAACTGCCATGGCCGGTTGCCGGCGCGAACTGGTGGGGACCGATGGCGTTCGCGGCGATCGACGGCCATCCGGTCACGACGGCGTTCGAGGCGCCGCGCTCGCCGATGTGGCGAGGCCAGCCGACCTGACGGCACAAGCGCCTTACGAGGCGCTGTCGCCCTGGTCGCGCAGGAAGCGTTCGACCTCGGCCATCAGCTCATCGCTGTTCAGCCGGGTGTCGTCGATAGGCTCGTTGCCCCCGACCTCGTCGTCCTCGTCGTCGGCATCATCGAGCTCGCCGTTGTCGGCCAATGACTCCAGTCGCGACACATAGCCGATCAGGTCGTCGTCGTCGCCGACGAACGCCGAGACCCTGGCGTCGTACTCGCCCGCATCGGCGACCAGGCGGGCAGTTGATGCAGGGCATCCCAATATCTCGCAGGCCCGCTCGACGAGAGCGAGGGCCGCCTTGGGGGACGGCACCTGCGAGGCGTAGGCAGGCACCGCGGCCCATAGGGAAGCGGACGGTAGATCGGTGTGGGCAAAGGCTCAGACGCCGGGCGTCGGGTTCGGCGCGGGTAAAGGCGGGCTTGGC
>JANPOJ010000584.1:0-1978 GCA_031427935.1 Ilumatobacteraceae bacterium
GATCATGCCGATCACGGTGCCACGTCCACCGGTCAGTGAGCAGCCGCCGATCACGGCCGCTGCGATGGCGAGCAGGGTGTACTCACCCGTTGTGTTGGGCTGCATGTTGCCGGCTCGCACGGCAAGCAGCACCGCAGCCACCCCGGTCAATGCCCCGAACAGGGCGAAGGCTTGCAGCTTGACCAACTTCGGCCTAATCGAGACCGCCGTCGCGGCCGCCACGTTACCGCCGACGGCGTAGGCGTGATTCCCCCATTTGCGGCGATGGAGCACGAACCACATGATCACGGCAATCACCAGCATCCAGATCAGCTGCGAACGGAACCGGCCATGGTCACCGGCGAACAGGTTGACGACGAACTTCGTCTTGCCCTTCTCCATGCGCGCCGGTGTGTTCCCATTGAGCAAACTGGTCGCGCCGATCCAGAAGAACGACATGCCGAGCGTAGCGATGAACGAAGGGATTCTGGTCACGACGACGATCGCCCCGTTGAGCAAAGCGATGCCGATCGAGCAGCCGACGGCGAGCAAGAACGCAAGCAACCATGAGTGGTTCTCGGCGGTGCGGATGAAGATGATTGCTGAGAATCCGATCGAGGCGCCGATCGACAGGTCGAACTCACCGGCGATCATCAAGATGCCGGCACCGATGGCCAAAATGGCCAGAACCGGGATGTTCTGCGACAGCGTTCCGGAGGTGTTGCTGGGGTTGAGGAACGGGAAACCACGAGAATTGCGTAAATGCATCGTGACGAAGGCGACGATGATCGCCATGTAGATGGCGCCGATCTCCAACGCGCCACGTCCGCGCAGGTAGTAGATGGTTTCCTTCCACCGACCGAGTCGAGTGGTGGGTCGGCTGTCCGCCAGCCGACGCCGGGTGGCACCGCGCTCCTCCATGTCGAGGGTGGCGACTGTCGCGCCTTGGGCTGGAAGGGAGTTTTCCTCGGTCATTTTGACGCCTCTACTTCTGCCTAGAACAGCAGCGGGCCGACCGAATCGGCCGGCCCGCTGCACAATAGTTGGTACCGGTACTAGAAGCGGACGCCTTGCAGTTCCTTGGCTTCCAGCGAGGCGACATTGCTCTTGTCGATGAGGGCGTTACCGCCCGAGTTGATGTCGGCCGGCGATAGAGCGAAGTCGAGGTACAACGCACCCTGCATGACCGTCTGGAAACCCTGGATGTAGCCCTGCTGGTCGGCGGTGGCGAGGATGCGACCCGATTTGATGCCCTCGATGACTGCCGGGGACGTGTCGAAACCAATGATCGGTACCTTCACCCCAGCAGCGTCTTCTGCGGCAACGAGGTTGCGGTGCGGGGTGCCACCGAGCGGCACGGCCACCTTGACATCGGGGTTGGCGGTCAGCCAGGTGGTCAAGGCGTCGAGCGCACCGGCATCGTCGCCGCCCGTGCGCAGGTATTCGCATTTGACGCCGACGGTCTTGAGGACCGACTCGACGCCGCCGCCGCGCTGGATGGCGTACTGCTGATCGGGCTCTTCAGCGGGGCAAAGCACTTTGTCGCCGGCCTTCAGCGGGACTTCCTTCAGCAGGCGAGTACCGATGATGGCACCGACGTCGAAGAAGTTCTGAGCGACCGTTGCCAGCGAGCAATCCTTGGCCTCGCCTGCCGGCGGGACATTGAATGCGAACACGGCGATGCCGGCCTTGCTGGCCTCGCATGCTGCGCCTTCCCATGCCGGGTCGTTGAACGGGATGAACATCGCTGCGGGCTTGGTGGCGATGGCGGTGTTGATCAGGTCGGTCATTGCCGCCGGGTTCTTCCCATCTGTCGTCTGGTGGGTCATCTTCAGATTGGTCAACTCTGCGGCATCCTGGGCGCCTGTCAGCATCTGGTTCCAGAACGCGCAGGTGTACACGGTCGACCCCGTTCAACCGTGGGCCACCGATGTCGTCGTCCACGATGGGCGATTCGCGTTCGTCGGTGACCGTGACCGAGCTGCTGCTCATCGGCGCT